>NZ_AYOU01000001.1 GCF_000500065.1 Borrelia hispanica CRI
CTTCTCTCTTCCCTTCTCTCTATACTCGCTTATACACTCTTCTATATTTCCTATTCCTTTCTTCTCTTTCATTCCTTTCCTTCGCCTCCTTGTTTTTTATTATTATTTTTAGCTTTGCTTTTAAGGATTAAAAGAAAAAAAATGATTTATATGAACAACATTCATACAACACACATCAATACAGAAAATAAAAAAAGAGAGCCTTATTACTGTTCTCTTTATCAGCATTCTTATCTAATAATTTTAACTATATTCAATATATAATAACTCACTCACTAACTTTATTTTCAGAACCTTCTCCTTGCTTAATCTCTCCCAATACCTTATTAATCTCTTTCAATCCCAAATCCACTGCATTCCTGATTGCTACTGTCAATGTACTCAACACTTTATTAACTGCACTTGCCACTACTCCATTAATAGCAAAAGCCGATTTATCTTCACCTGTCTTAACAACAAATTTACCATTCTTTGCCATCCCTCTTAACGCTATCCCTCCTGCTATTACTGCATCTTTTCGAACTGAAGCTCCAAGTTCTTTTTGTTCTGCCTTCTTAGCAGCCGCAATTTCTGCTGCATTCTTTGCATTTAAAAATCCTTTACCTAAATTTACCCATCTCACTCAAAAACTCATTCTTCTCTAGCTCCGCTATTACATTATTACACATTATTACATCATATGACTGAAAATAAGATCATCTCTTATTATCTCTTCCCTTTTTTATTTTTACTTACTATTAATTTTTCACTCTTCATTGAAAAAACAAACAAAGAAAAAACAAACAAAAAGAAGCAACCCAGAGATATATCTCTAAGTTTGCCTCCTAATCTCATTCGTAAATAATCTAAATTTACTATTTATCTTATCAACTTACTATCTCACTTACTTGATTCTGAAACTGGTTCTTTTGAACCTCTTGCTTTATCTATTTCTCCTTTTACCTTTTCAAGCACCTTCTTAACTGTCTTCTTAATTATATCTTCTACTGCGCCTAACAATTTATTTACTGAAGTTACTCCTGCTGATTGTACTGCTTTACTATCGTTACCACCACTATGTGCAGCTAACTTACCATCTCTCACTAACGAACGTAGAGCTATCCCTCCCGATACTGCTGCTGCTTTTGGAGTAGCATCATTTGCTAAGTGATCTTTTGAACCTCCTTTTGCAAAATTCATCGCAGTTGTCTCTGACTTTGCAGCTTGTGTTAATGCTGCATCATCTTTTCCTGACTTAATTATTGATGCTAGAATTTCTTCACCACTTACTGCTGCTACTATTAATTCTGCTTTTTCTCCTACTGCTGCTCCTGGTTTATCTATAGCTAATACCTTAGCTCCATCCAGTAGCACCAGCAGCAACTATCTTCTTACCAATAGCTTTAGTAAGCTCAGCCACTGAATTAACTAGACCTTCTATTTGTTTAATACTCTCTGCAAAGACAACAGTCTCTTTTATTTTTGTACTTACTTTTGCTAAATCAATTACATTTCCATCTCCCTTCCTTGCTTTCCCCTCGTCTACTTCCTTTCCTACTCCCCCACTATTACATCCCATCACTACCATCATCACCATCATCATCATCCTCATTACTCCCACAACTCTTTTCATTCTCTTCCCTCTCATCATCTCTCCTCTCTTTCTCTTCTCCTCTATCTTATCTCCCTTCTCTTTTCCCTACTATTTCCTCTACATTCATTTTCTTCGCCTCCTTATTTATTTTTTTTCTAGCTCATTCTAGCTTATCTTTAAAGGAAGCAAAAAATACGATTTATATAACATATACATTATATAACATATACAATACCACAAATAAAAAAAGAGAGCTTCATTGCTCCCTTTGCCAACGTTCTTATCTAATAATTTTATCTATATTCAATATATTATTAATTCACCTATTAATTAGACTTAACTTCAGAAATTTCTCCTTGTTTAATCTCTCCTAACACCTTATTAATCTCCTTTAATCCCTCATCCACTCTATTCCTTACGGCTATTATCAATGTACTCAATACCTTATTCACTGCATTTGCTGCTGCTCCCTTTGCAGATTCAGCTTCTGTTTTATTGTCACCAATATCCTTCACAATAAATTTACCATCTTTTGCCATTGCTCTCAATGCTATCCCCGCTGCTATAATAGAATCTTTTTTAATAGCATCACCAAGCTTCTCTTCATTCTCAGTAGCAGTACCTTTAGCTAAAGCCAAAGCAACCGCATCTTTAGCATCACTCACTTTGCCATCTTTGCCAGCATCAACATTAGCTCCAGCAATCGCTTTTAATATATCAGCTCCACTTACTGCTCCTATTGATGCATTTGCTGCTGCTGTATGTTTCTCTTCTGCTCCTTTATCATCAGCAGTCTGAGCCCCAAATAACCTACCAATACCCTTCTTATCCTCATCAACAGGCTTAGTTTTATCTGCTTGTCCATTTCCTTCTGTTACAACCAAATCAACTATTTCCTTTATTCCCTCAACCAAATTCTTTACACTTTCTGCATTAGGACTATTAACTCCAGCAACAGCAGATTTTACAACTTCACCAATAACTGCATCATCATTAGCTCCCAAAGCAGCCTTATTTGCTCCAACTTTTACTTTATCTATCTCCCCAATAAATTCCCCTACCTTCTCTCTCACTTTCTCATATTTCCCATTCTCTTCCAAAATCTTACTTAATTTACCTTTCACTACTTTCATTGTATTCTCAATCTTAGTAAAATATGCCCCAATCTCACTTTTCTTTGTTTCTGCCTTTATCCCCAACGTCCCTGTAATCATATCCCCAAAACTCACAAATACTTCCATAAATCCTTTCCCTAAATTTACCATCTCACTCAAAAATACTTTCTCTGGATCTTTTACTCCCCCACTATTACATCCCATCACCACCATCACTACCATCACCATTATTCCTTTTACTATTCTTTTACTTCCCTTCTCTCTTCCCTTCTCTCTTCCCTTCTCTCTATACTCGCTTATACACTCTTCTATATTTCCTATTCCTTTCTTCTCTTTCATTCCTTTCCTTCGCCTCCTTGTTTTTTATTATTATTTTCTAGCTTTGCTCTTAAGGAAACACACAAAAAACAACATCAAATACATAATCAATGAATAGACAAATAACAATTCAAAAAAATATCTTCTATATAAAAATCCCCCCCAAAAAAAGTAAAAACATCCAAAAATTCATTACTCAATACCACCAATGACTTCAAAAACCTATTCTCAACACTCTCCACTACTTCTCCTTGTTGTCCACATACCATCATCACCAGCACTATACTTATTATCATAAATCGCCTAATTCCTCTCATCTTCTCTATCACCCCCTCTCTTCCCTCCATTTTTTATTTTCATTCTCATTTCCTTTTTCCCTCCTCTTTCTCTCTTTACTACTTATCTTTTTATCAGATCTAGTTCTAAGATTTTATACCTATGAATAGTACTTCAACAGAAAAATCCCAATAAAAATGAATAAAATTGATATAAATCGAAAATCTATTGTAATGTTAACTCTACAAGTGTAAATGTACTTATTAAAGGAATTAGAGGAATATTTGACTTGGTTATAACACAAGGAAATGAACAAACAGCTAAAACTAACCCTGTTGAATATGAAAAAAGAATATTAATAAGTTGTTTGATGGTACAACTGAATGCTGGCGGCAGTACTGAAAATAAACACGTAGCAACAGCAGATACACCTATAGAGGTATTAAATGACACTGATATGTTAAAAACTATTGCTGGTAATAATGCTAATGTTAAAAAATATTATAATACACTATAAAATAAAAGATACCAAGAGCTTAACTCCCAATATCTTTACTTTATAACTTTATTTGTTTTCTTAAAGTTATTATCCCACTTGAATATCTTGGTATTTATATAATATATAATTTAACTTCTTTAAGTAGTAGGTTTGATTACAAGCTCTGCAATCGAAGCCTCTACTGCTTTATTAGCAAAACTTAATAATGTATCAATTAATGTATTAAGTTCCCCCAATTCCTTAGCTCCTTTATCTCCATTAGCCTTAGTTTTGTAATCTATTGCTTCTTTTGCATGATCATCAGTAACACCCTCTTTACCAAGATCAGAGTGTTTTGTTTTCACTTTAGATATAAACGATTCAGCTTTACCCTTAGTATCATCAACTTTTGTTTTCAGATCACTAGAAATTCCATCTAATGCTGCCAACGTTTCTAATTTAGTCTTTATAGTTAATACCATTTGAAACGCTCCTGCAACTAAAGATCCATTATGAGCTCCATCAGTACCTAAAGTATCGGTGTTCTCCTGAATTTTTTTCCCTATAGCTTTAGCCAGCTCATCAACTGACTTAACTAATTTATGCACTTCCTTTACTTTCCCCCGCAAACTCCACCGCATCTCTTATCTTTTTACTTACTACCTTTAAATCAATTACACTCCCATCTCCCTTCCTTGCTTTCCCCTCGTCTACTTCCTTTCCTACTCCCCCACTATTACATCCCATCACTACCATCATCATCATCCCCAATATTATTCCCTTTACTATTCTTCTCTCTCTCCTTCTTTTATTCCTCTCTTATTCCTTAATATCTCTTTTCTTCTTTTTATTCCTTCCATCCTTTTAAGCTTAGTCAAACACAAAAAACAAAATCAGATAAACGAAAATTCATAAAATATTTATATCAAAACTGAACATTAATTTTATTAACATCTATTACCAATCTTAAAATACAAAATTGATCATCAAATTTTTTTATTTATAATATATGTCTATCATCATAGACATTGGTGTATCTTTGTTCCACGTTTATTAAACATTAAAGCTTATTTTTTTAACATATTATCTCGCATAAACAATAACCACACAATAAACTTAATATTTTTAATTAAAACACAAATGAAATACATCGAAAAAAAAGAAAACAACTTCCCTAAATAAAGAGAAGTGTTGTCCTTAACGATTTATTTTATCTTTTATTACTCAAATTACTAATTTATTTAGCGGTTGTAGCTTGAGTAGTATCAGATTTAGTAGAGTTAACTCCACTAGTCTCAGAGTATTTTATTCCCTTGACTGCTTCTCTTATTTTATCTAAGTTACTTTCTACTGTTTTCTTAATTATTACATCCAATATACCTAATACCTTATTTACTGCACTTACTGCTGATGCTTTCACTGCTCCGGCTTCATTAGCAGCAGCACTAAATTTACCACTCTTAGTCATTGCCTTAAGAGCTACTGCTGCTGCCAAATCTGCATTGGTTTTTGCCCCATAGTTATTAGCACCAATTTTAGTAGCTAACGCACCAGCCTCATTATTATTATCTTGAGTAAGCTCAACAACCTTAGCATTATGAATCTTATCAACCATTGCCCATGGATCTGCTTTTGATACCTCACCTGCTAGTTTTGAAGCAGCACCAGCACCAACTGCAGCATTGGCAGTAAGAACAGCAGGTGCATCAGTATTAGCACCAGCAGCCACTTCACCACCAGCAATCCCTTCTCCAATATTTACTCCAGAATTAATAGCAGTCTCAACTATAATCTTAATCTCATCAATAACAGTCTTAACCCCAGCCTCCTCAGCAGCCACGGCAGCAGCAGCATTATCACCTATATCAGTATCACCAACAACCCCAGCAAGCTTAGTTACAGAAGTTACTAATTTTGCAATAATTCCACTAGTACCTTTAATAACAGTCTCAACCGCTGTAATATCAGCATATGCAGTAGAAGATATATCTTTAGCTAAAGCATCCAATTTATCCTTAGTACTCTTTAATCCATCTCCTATACTCTTAAAATGTTCACCCACTTTACTTCTCTTATCATCCGACTTAACAGCATTAAACCCTAATATTCCTCCAACCATATCCCCAAAAGAAGTAAAAACATTCAAAAATTCATTCCTTAAACCAATAATAGACTTTAAAAATTTACTCTGAGAACTCTCTCCTTCTCCTTCCTTTACTCCCCCACTATTACATCCCATCACCACCATCATCACCATCATTACTTCTCTTATTCTTATCCCCTTTAATCCTCTTTTACTTCCCTTCTCTCTTCCCTTCTCTCTTCCCTTCTCTCT
>NZ_AYOU01000002.1 GCF_000500065.1 Borrelia hispanica CRI
AAGATAATCGTTTATTTCTGACAAACTACTAAATGGTTTATCACTTAAAAACCTATACATATTTCTTGATGCTATTAGTAAGTTTTGATAACAATAATACTTGGTAGGAACAGATTTATTTATATCTTCTCCAGAATTATGATTAACAGATTGTATTTCAATTGTTGCTTCAGGTGTTGAATTATTTATTTCTTCCGATCCTTGTAATTCTTGTTGTAATACAGTATTCATATCCTCTAATTCTTCTCTTATATATGGCATGCTTTCAAGTCCTGAACCTGGTAAAGTTCTACATAAACAACTTACAGCACATTTTCTTAACATGAATACTGGCTTTTCTCTCCAAATAGGTGTGTTCTTA
>NZ_AYOU01000003.1 GCF_000500065.1 Borrelia hispanica CRI
TCACTAAGTAAAACAGAAAAACTATAACGAATACCATCATCTGATTTGAAAAAAGCTGTACACTGCCAATCTTCTTGTATCGCCTTATTACCTTTAAAATCAATCTTAAGAGATTTAACCAATTTCTCTTCAAAGTCAAGATCATACTTATTATACCCAGCTTCATATGCACGTATAAGCAATGTTTGATATGCTACTACAACTGTATAACGTCCATTGAATGGTATTATGTATGCTTCCTTCTTAAATGGATTTAATTT
>NZ_AYOU01000004.1 GCF_000500065.1 Borrelia hispanica CRI
TTAAGATTATGCATAATCTTGTATGTTTCCCATACTTCTGCAATATTACTTGAATTCATTTTATCTATTATTACATCTACTGTATTTGGTGATTGATTTTTTATCATATTATTATTTTTATTCATATTAAATTCCCTTTAAAATTGTTCAAGATCTAAATTACTAGCATTAATATTAAGTTCACTCTCTATTAACAAATATGTAACTAATACATAATGCTTGAAATAAGTTATTGCAGACTCCACAAACTGAGGCCATGTATTTTGACTTTTAACCCCAATAGATCTCAATTTTTCTATATATATTGGTGTATCAAATGAATGTTCATATCCACTTAAAGGGCTATAAAATGTTGTTGTAACAACATAAATTAAATGATTATCAATACTCTTTGTAGTTGGATATTGTACAAAATCAATATCTAGATTATGTTCCTTAATAACATTTTTAACTTCTCTTACTATTTCATTGTAATTCTCATATCCATTAAGATTTTTATTTACTTCATCCAAATTCATTTTAAGAGTACGAAGATTTTTTAAAAAGTCTATTCTCTTTTGACTAATTGTTGTATTTTCATTATTAATTGTCATTTCTTGTATATTTGTTTTT
>NZ_AYOU01000005.1 GCF_000500065.1 Borrelia hispanica CRI
CCTACTCGTTTGAAGTAATTATATTTGTCTATTCCATTAGCATATTTGTTTTTGTGTAAAATTTGTATATTATCAGAATAAATACGTAGAAACTCAGCAAATCCTAAATTTTCTAATGCTTTGCCTTTTTTAATATGCAAATTATCTTTATATGGAACTTCTTTCCCAAAAAATTTAAGTACTCGACTTACAATTAATTCAGAAGCAGCATCAGAACCAAGAAATATACTCCCAACTTCACTAGCACCAAATCTTGTTAATCCTTCACGTTGAATAGAAAAATCTACTTTACTATTAAACTTGAAATATTCACCTTTTTTTATGCCAAGTAATTTACGTCCTATTTTGCTTATTTTACTTACATTAGTTTGTTTATTATTATCAGAATCTACGGTTGGAACAAAAGATTCTAAACCTTTAATAACTGGTTGGGTGTATAAATTTTGTTGATTCATTTTTTTTACTCCATTATTAATTTTGTTAGTTATTTTTGTAACAATTGTACTCACAAAGTACCTCCTTTAATTTTTTGGTTTTATATTTACAAAAATAATAATACAACAAAAACTGTTTTTGTTAAAGTATTTGATATAATATTTTTAATAAAAAATTTTTTGAAATTTTTTATTAAAAGAAAAGGTTTACTTTCTAATAAGAATTGCGTTATCATAGTTGATAACAGTAAACCAAAAAATATAAGGAGATACTTAAATGAGGACTATAAAAAAGCCCATCAATAAATACCAACACAAATTAATTGTATTAATATCAACATTAAATTTTGTAAATTCTAAGTTTAAAAAATATAATCAAAATAAAATACTCTATTACTTTAATAATAACTTAAACAACAATGGTCAAAAAAAAGCTACACTCAAAACTCTACAAAGTTATTTATACAAACTAGAAAAAGAATTTCAAGTAACTAGTAACTATTACAGACATTTAGGAGAAAATTGCGGTACTGAAATTCACTATAAACTTAGATTTTCTAAAAAAGTATGTCACTATAAAATCAATAAACATTTTAAAGACAAAAAAGAAGACAGATTCCAACAACGTGCTAACTTATATCATCAACAAACATGCACTAATAATGGGAGTCTAAAGAAAAATGGGAGTGTAGAAAAATGGGAGTGTATTAATAATAATAGTAATAATAAGAATAATAATAATAAGAAGAAAGAGGTAGAAAAAAAAGAAAGAGAAAAGGCACAGCTAGAGAAGTACATAAAGAAGTGTGAATTCAAAGATGATAAATATCTCTCAATTTTGAATTTAGAAACAACAAAAGAAATTAAAATAAAAAAGTTAATAGAATTGAAGAAAGAAGAGAATAGAAAAGAGAGAGAACAAAATAAAAGCAAGAAATTAGAAGAAAAACAAAAGGAATTAGAAAAGGCATTAGAAGAGACAAAGGAAGTATTAAAAAAAGAAGGATACAATGAGAAGCAATTAGAAACAGAGATACAAAAAGCGTATGAGAGATATAAAGACAAGCCGCATTTTATCGTAGAGAGTGGTAAATATGGGGATTTAGGACAGATAGTAAAGAGGATTAAAAAAACAGTTGAACGAGAGAAAAAAGGTCGAAAAGAAGACCAACAGCAGATTAGAAATAATATATTTAGTATACTGCTAGATCAGTTGAAGAACAAAGTAGAGGTTAAAGTTTTAGCGCCAATATTGAAAAATTATTTAAATAAGCAAGTTGATTTGAAATATAGCCAAGTATTTAATAATCATTATTACTATGAAATTTTAGAGATGGTGGAAGGGAAAGAGCATGTGAGAATAGGAGAGTATGAAAAGATTGTTGACTAAGGATTTGTTATGGATAGCGTGTTAGAGCGTCTTAAAGAAAAGAAAGTTGAAATTAAAGAAAAAGAAAATAAGTCTATTTTTATTAAAATTGAAAAAGAGAATAACAGAAAATTATATCATACAAAAATTATGAAAGATTTTTATGCATTTGGAGTAGATAAGAGACAAGGTAATAAATTTTTTATTTCGTTTAGAGGATTATTTAATCAAGAAAAGATAGAATTTTTTAGCTTGTTTTCTTTGAAAAGAAGTGACAAATTTTTAGGCATTTTTTATGGATATAGGAAACCAATAAAGAATGTAATTATAAAATATGAAGAAAATGGTTTTATAAAATCGTCTACTTTTTCAAAAGTTTATTACATAGAATTTAGATTTAAGAAAGGAAGTATTTATTGTTATATTAAGGGAATATATCGTCTACTAAAAAAGGATAAGGTATATACAAAATATTGTGAAGCTTTAATTGACAAACTTTCAAAGTTAGAAAAGGAAGTACATATGTTCTATAACAAAAAATTACCAGAAGGGGGTCTTATAACTAAATGGATAGAAAAAAACCAAAAATAATAACAATTGCAAGTATTAAAGGTGGTGTTGGTAAAAGTACTACTAGTTTAATCTTATCTACTTTGTTAGCAAAAAAATATAAAGTTTTACTTATAGATATGGATACTCAGGCATCGGTTACTAGTTATTACTTTAATAAGATAAAAGAAAAAGAAATAAATTTAATAGAAAGAAATATATGCGAAGTTTTAAAAGGAGATTTGGAAATTGATAATGCAATTTTTAATATTGAGAGTAATTTAGATTTACTTCCTAGTTATTTAACTTTACATAGTTTAAATGAAGATTTTTATTGTGAAAATAGACATAAATCTATTGATTTGAAGTTAAAGGTAGAATTGAGGAGATTGAAAATAAATTATGATTATATAGTAATTGATACTAATCCTAGTTTAGATTTTACATTAAAGTGTGCTTTAAATTCTACTGATTATATAATAGTTCCAATGACATCTGAAAAATGGACTCTTGAAAGTTATGAACTTTTAGAATTTTTTGTTAAAAAATTGGAAAGACTAATACCGATTTTTTTTATTATCACAAGATTTAAGAAAAATAATACACATAAAAAATTGTTGCAAATAATTCAAGAGAAGGCTAACTTTTTAGGTGTTGTATCTGAAAGGGAAAGTTTAAATAAAAAAATAGCAAGTAACAGTTATTTTGATTTAAAATCGGATTATATCACAGAATATGGTCAAATATTGAGTAATTTATTATGTCATATAAAGCTTGGTAACAATAATATAATAGTTCCTGATGTAAGTTGTCCAACGCTGGACAACTATTGAAGATCAAATAAATCAAGAAGGAGAAATTTTATGAGTAAAAATAGTGACGAGGAGATAATAATTAATGCAAGAAATTTCAATAATGATAAAAATTCTATTTTATTGTTTGATGATGGTATTAATATAGATGATAATCAAAAAAGGTTTGCACTTTTAAAAAGTAAGTTAAAGGATAATATAAAAGATGATATTTATAATAAAATAGAGGCTATGCATATTTTAAGAGAGATAAAGGACAAAGAATATTATAAGCTAGATGGATATAAAAGTTTTTCTCGATTTATAAAAGATTATAAACTAGCTAAATCTCAGGCTTATTCCTATTTAAGGATAGCTAGTGCTATCCAAGATGGAATTTTAAAAGAGGAATATCTAATTGAAAATGGATTTAGACAGTCTTTGTCTTTTTTAATGGAAAAAGAGAGTAAAAATTTAAAAAAGTCAAAAATAAATCCGGTAAAGCCATTAAGATTTCAACTTAAAAGTCAAGATAGCTATAATTATTATAAGAAAAATGCAAAACTGACAGGTTTTATATTGGATAAACTTTTTTTGGAAAAACAGAATTTGCTTAAAGAATTTGTAAAGGAATTTGAAATTTTAAAAAAATAAAAAAATATAGAAAGGTTGATATTATTTTTACTTTAGTGTAAGCTATTTTTGTTGAGGTACTCTGTACAGTATTGTATTTAGTATTTCCTTAAAAATTTTTTGGTTAATTTATGAAAGGTCATAATCCTTACTTAAGGGTAACAATATCTTTAAGTAAGGATTATGTTTTGTAGTAAATTATAATTCTTGTATTACGATTTTATTAAAATTTTTGTAAAATTATACTGAAAAATATTTGTTAAAAATTGTTTTTTGATGTATATTTATTTTTGTAAATATAAAACCAAAAAATTAAAGGAGGTACTTTGTGAGTACAAATAATATTACAAAAACAAATATGCAAGAAACAAAAATTAATAACAAAAATACAACAATGAATCAAAAGAGAATAGACTTTTTAAAGAACCTTAAAACTTTGAGGATGAGTTTGGATGGCGTGAACAAAAATCTTAATGGATATGGGTATAAGTATCAAGATTTTAATGAAATAGTAAGAGAAGTTAAGAATGTTATTAAAGAACATAATCTAGATATTGATTTTGTACAAGTTCCAACTTGTAAAGTTATAGGCAATAATACAATCAGTGTTGTTACAACAACATTTTATAATTCTAGTGGGTATGAATATTCATTTGATACACCTCTATATATAGAGGAATTAAAGTCTATTGGAATTAAAAGTCAAAATACGTGGTCTCAGCTTGTGGGGTCTGCAATAACTTATTTCAAACGTTATGCACTAGTTGCATATTTGTCAATAGAAAGTGAAGTTGATACTGATGCTAGTAATTTAGATCTTGAACAAAGAAATAATAAAGGACAAATTGAAAATAATACTTCTAATAGCAAAGATAGCAGTGCAATCAAACCATCTGTAGATATAACAAAAGCAAAATCAATAGAAAGTAGAGTACAAAACAAGCAAGTTGTTAATACTGACCATTCTAAATCCAAAGTTAAACATAATGTTAATATGAATAAATTTAAGTATTATCAAAACTTACTAATAGCATCAAGAAATATGTATAG
>NZ_AYOU01000006.1 GCF_000500065.1 Borrelia hispanica CRI
GCCATTTTTAACATACAATGAAAGGCCCAAAAAATTGACTAAACTTATAAGTATTTGTTAAACTATTAATTAACCATTTTATAATTTTTAAAATCATTAGTTAATAAGTAAACTTTATGAATGATACTAACTTGAACTTATCTAACAAAGTTAATAAAACACTCAAAGACATAGTAAAAGAAAATGAAAATTTAAGCAAAGAATTGTCTTTAATTAAAAGTAAACTTAAAACTAAAAATACTAAACCCAAATCCACTCCTATAAGATTCTATCTAAATGAAAAGACAATAAAACTTGTAAAACGCTGCATCACAAAACTTCAATCTATAGACCCAATTTCTGGATGGTTCGTATACATATTATCAATAACTGGTTGTAGAGGAGTAGAGATACAAAATGTCAAACTTGCTGATATATCACAAGAAAAAAGCAATAATGATGAGGTATTTTATAGTTTACGTGTAAATGTTGCGAAGAAGCGAAGTAATATTTGCATCAGAGAAGTAGTAATTAGTGAAAATGAATATAAATCTATTATGAGAGTACATCATGATTATTTTACATCTAAAGACAAAGATTCAAGGCGTACTTATCTATTTCAAAAAAGCAAAAATAAATTTAGAGACAATAAAATTAATATAAATAAAATTGCAATTCAGTTTAAATCAATACTCAAATCAGCTGGATTTAAGCACCGTAAATCGCTACATATATGTAGAAATATATTTATTGCAACACTTAAAAGTAAAGGATACAACTCATTTGAAATTAAAGAATTAATGAAATATGCATCAACAACTGAAATAGATAATGTTTATGGACTTTCAAAAGCAAGTAAATTAAAAGCATATCATGATATTAAAGATGGTTTTAAATAATATTGTATATTTCATGTATTACTATAATAAAAATAACAAAAAGAATAGTAACTTCTCTTTGTTAGAATTTTTTATTTTAGAAATAAAGGTTAAAAATAGGTTAAAGGTAATTCAACACATAGCTATTATATAATTCAACTTAACAAAAATCAAGATTTAACATAATAAATAAGCATAAAAAAAAAGGCATATAGCCTTTTAATAATAAATACCAATAATGGAGATAACAAATATATTTTGGGAATTCATATTTTTCTAAATATACGCTTAGATTTAAGATGATATTCTTGTCCTCTATCTTTAAGAAAAAGAGGATCATATAAAACTTCTGTATTATTTGTTGCCATAAAATGGGACCCAATATTATTCTTTATTTTAACTTCACTTATCTCAAATTCATCCTTTAAACATTTATAAGATTTATTCTCAACACGAACATCTCTTTTAACACCAAAGAAACTTAAGATTTTACATGGATTTAAAATATAACAATTAATCCCCATATAACCTAATCTAACAAATTGATAATAATTATTATTAATATCATTAAAGTCAAATTTGTTCTTTGTAAGTGATGATATGTAATAATGCAAAGATAAAAAGTAACAACCCCAACGTCTAATCTCTTCAACAAATCTTTTATCATTTTGTTGTAATTTCATATATCATTTAACCTCCTATATAATCCAAA
>NZ_AYOU01000007.1 GCF_000500065.1 Borrelia hispanica CRI
ATAATATAATTGAAATAAATTCTAAAAAAATTATTAATTTTTGTACAAATTACCTCTTAATATCAAATAGTACGAATATTCTATTATATTCCATTATCTAAATTCACCAAAAAAAATTTTACTATCACTAATTATACACATGATACTATTACTTACACATCATCATCCAATTTACAAATTAGAAATCATACTTTGGTCAATTTCACACTCATTATGGTTATACAATTGTGTAAAAAGATAAAAAATTATAAAAGCAAATTTTAATCTACACAAAACACTTTAGTCATTTGAAGAGATTTAATGGTGCTCATTTACAGTGTTAATTTTAGTATAGGAAAAAACATACTGAAACTTGCAAAAGTCTAATACCTTATTTAATAATATAACCATAAACAAACTAATACATTTATAATGTATACAATTTTTACAATAAATAAAACGAATATTTTTGATTAGAACATATGCATCAATCAAGTAACATATAATTAACAAAAATAACACCTCCCTCACGATTTACAGAGAGAAGTGTGCACATTACAATATACATCAATATACATAATTTATTAATCACCATTTATACTGCTTATTTAGTAGCTGAAGTTTGAGTAGTAGAAGCTTCAGTTGCATTAGTTCCAACTGTTTCAGAATACTGTATTCCCTTAACGGTTTCTCTTATCTGATTAATACTTACTGTTTTCCTAATTATTAAATCAAGTATTCCTAGTACCTTATTTACTGCACTTATTGCTGTTGCTTTAACTGAATTAGTAGCATCGCCAGCTTGAACACTAAATTTACCAGTCTTCATCATAGCCCTAAGAGCAACAGCTGATGCTAAGTCTGCACGAGTCTTTGCTCCAGCATTAGCATCAGTTCCATGAACTTTAGTAGCTAGTGCTCCAGCATCGTTGTTATTGGCAACTACAAGATTAGAAGCAGTAGTCTTAGCATCTTTTATCTTATCAATCATTGCCCATGGATCTGCTTTTGATACTTCATCTGCTAACTTTGCAGCAGATTCATCATTAGCAGTACCACCAGTTTTTCAAGAGCAATGCCAGCAGTATTAGCACCCCCAGCTACAGGACCCCCAGAATCTCCCTCACCAATCTTTACTCCAGATTCCTTTGCTACTTCAATAATTTCTTTAACTCCTGCAATTACTACATTAACATCATCAGCAGCAGCACCAATAGCATTATCAGTAGCAGATTCACCAATAACAGCACTATCATTAGTTACACCAGCTAATTTAGTTAATGCACCAATTAATTTTGCAATCACTTTACTAGCACTGTTAATAACAACCTCAACTCCCTTAGTAGCAGTATGTGGATTAGAAACTATTTCTTTTGATAAATAATCTAATTTATCTTTGGTTACTTGTAATCCTTTTCCTATCTTATCAAAATGTTCTCCCACTTTACTTCTCTTATCGCCCGATTTAACAACACCAAATCCAAATACATCCCCAACAGCATTACCAAAACTAGCAAAAATCTCCTGAAACCCTTCTCCGATCTTTACTAATGACTCTAAAAAACTATTCTTGGCTTCCAAGTTTACCTTCCCCTCTCCACCTTTTACTCCTCCACTATTACATCCCATCACTATCATCAATTTCCCTACATCCTATTTCTTTGAATTAACATTAAACCCTAATACACCCCCTACCATTTCCCCAAAAAACGTAAAAACATTCAAAAATTCATCCCCCCCAATCTCACCAATGACTTCAAAAAAACTACTCTATCTACTCTCTTTCTTTTATTTCTATCATTTTCTCTTCACATCCTTGTTTTTTTTATTAGCTATACATCAA
Source organism: Borrelia hispanica CRI (assembly GCF_000500065.1). Classification (NCBI taxonomy): domain Bacteria; kingdom Pseudomonadati; phylum Spirochaetota; class Spirochaetia; order Spirochaetales; family Borreliaceae; genus Borrelia; species Borrelia hispanica. The sequence continues at coordinate 1,823 of NZ_AYOU01000007.1, forward strand.
GTTTTTGGTATCAAACTCTAAAACACTGCCAATCATATCATACATTTCTTTTAAGAAAAACAAAAAACAAAACCATATAAAAATGAATGGATAAATTACGATTCATATATAAAAACATAAAAAATATAAGAGATTAAATATAAATGAAGAAAAAAATTTAAAGTAAGATATTCAAAACGTTATTTTTACTAATCAGCTTTGGATAAATAACCTACTTTAAGAGAAATCATAATACTTTTTCTTCTATTAAACCCACTGTACCAATCGTATAACAATATAAAAATAAAAGGCAACCCAGATTTATCTCTAGATTTCCTTCTACTCTCTCTTTTAAGTAACCTAATCTAACTATTTATCTTATTGATGATTTGCTACTTTTGTAGCTCGTGCTTTATCTACTTCTTGTTTTACTTTTTCAAGCACATTCTTTACTGTTTTTTTAATTATATCTTCTATTGCTACTAATAGTTTATTTACTGCACTTATTCCTGCTCCTTGTACTGCTTTTTCATCATTATTATTATTAGCAGCTAATTTGCCATCTTTAACCAATGAACGTAGGGCGATTCCTCCAGCTACTGCTGCTGCTTTAGCTGCCCCTTGTGCTAAATGACCAGTATTATTTGTTCCTTTTGCAAATTCCAATGGAGTTGTACCTGCCACGGCATTTCCTGACAGTGATTTAACATCATTTTCTTTTGATTTAACTATAGATTCTAAAATTTCTTCACTACTCACTGCCGATACTATTGCTACTGCTTCTGGACCAGAAGCCCCACCTGCATTAGCACCTGCTGTTAAAACCTTAGCTCCATTTTCTGGATTGGCTATTCCTATTGATTGTTGATTCAATACTAAATTACTCTCTTTTAATTTT
>NZ_AYOU01000008.1 GCF_000500065.1 Borrelia hispanica CRI
CAATTTTTTAATTGTGTATTATTTGGTAAGCGAGCAGAAACTCTTCTTCATTTTCTTCTTAAAGGCAAGCAAGTTGTTGTGCAAGGATCTATGAGACATGAGCAATATAAAGATAAACATAGTGAAGTTAATAAAATTAAAAGCATTATTTTTGTAGATCAACTGAGATTGTTTGGTGGGGATAGTAAGTATCATAATCCTAAAGTTGATATTCCTACTCCTACTCCTACTCCTGTTCCTGATTCTGCTTGTGAATTCAATGAAGATATTCCTTTTTAGAAGTTTATAAATGAGGTTTGGATTATATAGGAGGTTAAATGATATATGAAATTACAACAAAATGATAAAAGATTTGTTGAAGAGATTAGACGTTGGGGTTGTTACTTTTTATCTTTGCATTATTACATATCATCACTTACAAAGAACAAATTTGACTTTAATGATATTAATAATAATTATTATCAATTTGTTAGTTTAGGTTATATGAAGACTAATTGTTATATTTTAAATCCATGTAGAATCTTAAGTTTCTTTGGAATTAAACGAGATGTTCGTATTGAAAATAAATCTTATAAATGTTTAAAGGATGAATTTGAGATAAGTGAAGTTAATATAAAAAATATTGCAGGATCCCATTTTATGGCAACAAATAATACGGAAGTTTTATATGATCCTCTTTATCTTAAGGATAGAGGGCAAGAATATCATCTTAAATCTAAGCGTATATTTAGAAAAATATAAGTTCCTCTAATATATTATCTCCATTATTATTATTTATTATTAAAAGGCTATATGCCTTTTTTTTATGCTTATTTATTATGTCAAATCTTGATTTTTGTTAAGTTTGATTATATAATAGCTATGTGTTGAATTACCTTTAACCTATTTTTAACCTTTATTTCTAAAATAAAAAATTCTAACAAAGAGAATTGTAACTTCTTTTTGTTAGTTTTATTATAGTAATATATTGATTTAATGTTATGTTTTCATAGATTATATAACAATATATGAAATATACAATATTATTTAAAACCATCTTTAATATCATGATATGCTTTTAATTTACTTGCTTTTGAAAGTCCATAAACATTATCTATTTCAGTTGTTGATGAATATTTCATTAATTCTTTAATTTCAAATGAATTGTATCCTTTACTTTTAAGTGTTGCAATAAATATATTTCTACATATATGTAGTGATTTACGATGTTTAAATCCAGCTGATTTTAGTAGTAATTTAAACTTAATTGCAATTTTATTTATATTAATTTTGTTATCTTTAAATTTATTTTTGCTTTTTTGAAATAGATATGTACGTCTTGTGTCTTTGCCTTTAGATATAAAATAATCGTGATGTACTCTCATAATAGATTTATATTCATTTTCACTAATTACTACTTCTCTGATGCAAATACTGGTTCGCTTCTTTGCAACATTTACACGTAAACTATAAAATACCTCATCATTATTGCTTTTTTCTTGTGATATATCAGCAAGTTTGACATTTTGTATCTCTACTCCTCTACAACCAGTTATTGATAATATGTATACGAACCATCCAGAAATTGGGTCTATAGATTGAAGTTTTGTGATGCAGCGTTTTACAAGTTTTATTGTCTTTTCATTTAGATAGAATCTTATAGGAGTGGATTTGGGTTTAGTATTTTTAGTTTTAAGTTTACTTTTAATTAAAGACAATTCTTTGCTTAAATTTTCATTTTCTTTTACTATGTCTTTGAGTGTTTTATTAACTTTGTTAGATAAGTTCAAGTTAGTATCATTCATAAAGTTTACTTATTAACTAATGATTTTAAAAATTATAAAATGGTTAATTAATAGTTTAACAAATACTTATAAGTTTAGTCAATTTTTTGGGCCTTTCATTGTATGTTAAAAATGGC
>NZ_AYOU01000009.1 GCF_000500065.1 Borrelia hispanica CRI
CATACTGTTGAGAATTTAAAGTTCAATATCAAATTATTTCAAGATTATATCACCATCACTAAACCTATTGCTCAAGATGTATACAGGAGATATTCAAAATTGAAAAATTAATTATTTAAGCCCCTGATGGGGCTTATTTATTATCAAGTTAACCTGAATAAACACTGGAATTCTCTGCTCATAGACATTTGACTAAATAATTTTAATGGACTATTTCCAACTTTATTTAAATCAAATGCCATAAATATATTAAACTTCTCAAGATTACTTAAATCCCTACTACTTTTAGTAAAGTATTCTTTAATTAAATTACACCAATACTCAATACTCTTTAACGTTTTATTTTTATCAAAGTATTCAAGTAATTTAGAATCATCTCCCGCTTTAACAGACTCAAGATAATCGTTTATTTCTGACAAACTACTAAATGGTTTATCACTTAAAAACCTATACATATTTCTTGATGCTATTAGTAAGTTTTGATAACAATAATACTTAGTAGGAACAGATTTATTTATATCTTCTCCAGAATTATGATTAACAGATTGTATTTCAATTGTTGCTTCAGGTGTTGAATTATTTATTTCTTCCGATC
>NZ_AYOU01000010.1 GCF_000500065.1 Borrelia hispanica CRI
TAGGAATATCAACTTTAGGATTATGATACTTACTATCCCCACCAAACAATCTCAGTTGATCTACAAAAATAATGCTTTTAATTTTATTAACTTCACTATGTTTATCTTTATATTGCTCATGTCTCATAGATCCTTGCACAACAACTTGCTTGCCTTTAAGAAGAAAATGAAGAAGAGTTTCTGCTCGCTTACCAAATAATACACAATTAAAAAATTGTGCATCATCTCTCCACTCACCTTCTCTTTTGACTTTAATATTATTAGCTATAGCAAAATTTAATATAGCTAAATTTGTACTACTATAAGATAAAAGTGAATCTCTAACTAAGCGTCCTGATAATGTGATGTTATTAATGTCAGACATCAAAACCCCCATCATCATAAAGCCTACGTCTGATTTCCATTCTTTGGAGATCACAAKACAARTTACCTAAATATTCATTGTATTCTTTTGTTRTATGATAGTCATAAACATATTTTTTAATAATATTTCTTAAACAATTGTATATATATTTGAACATACGATATAAAATTATTAAAATGAAGATTATTACATGTATAATCATCTACTCCACCTCCCATTAAACTACAGATGAGATGGGAGGGGCAAGATTAGATATAGAAAAACTATAACTATGATTAATATCATAATAATCATAATGATCCGTAATTAACTTAAACCTATCTTTAATAGCACGTTTACCTGAATTTAACGCAAATATATCTTGCCTAATCTATACACAATATTATCTGTTAATTCAAAATCAATAGATAACTTACCAAATATATCTTTAAGAACATCCTTATCTTGTTTAGTAAGTGCATATAATTCTTTAGTATGCTCTTTCTCTTTCTTCTCTATTTCTGTTTGCTTAGATTGAATATCAACTAAATGTTTCTCCAAAAGTTCTCGCTCTTCAGCACCAATATTTAAATTAACAATATTTAGAAAATTTACAAATTCATCTTTATAATTTAATTCTGCTAATTCTGAACAAAATTTACTATCTTGTAGTAATAGTTTTATATGATTAGTTAAATCTTCTATATCAATATTTGCAAGTTCAATAGATTTGTCATTCTTTA
>NZ_AYOU01000011.1 GCF_000500065.1 Borrelia hispanica CRI
AAATCTAGAAAGAATAGACAGCAAATTTTTAAGTATTTGTTAAAGCTACCACAAAGTTTACTAGATATTTTGTGCTGCACCCTTAAATATCAGCTCTTCTGATTAAAACACATACTTTAAACATTAAATTTTGCATACAATGGAAAGACATATAATTTGACATAAATTAAGAGTATTTGCTAACATATTTATACATAATTTTACTTATTTTTATAGCATTTAGTTAACAGATAAATTACATGAAAGAATATGAAATATTAAAAGCAAAAATCAAAGAACTAAAGAAACAAAATTCAATATTACTTAAAGAAACAAGGCAATATAAGAAAGAATTATTACAAACCAAAGGCAATCCTAAATCTAAATCAATACCAATAAGATTTTATTTAAATGATAAGACCATAAGATTAGTAAAGAAAAGTATTGACAAACTTAAACAAATAGATCCAATCTCAGGATGGTTTGTTCATATACTATCAATATTTACTGCACTTGCTACTGTTCCATTTATTGCATGTTATTGCATGAGCTGCTTTCTATTTATTTTTAACCGCAAACTTACCTTCCTTTGCCATCCCTCTCAATGTTATCCCTCCTGCTATCACTCTATCACTGCATCTTTCTGTGTTGTAACTTCTTTAATCTCTTTTTTATCATCTTCCCGTTTAGCAGCCGCTATACTTGATGCATCTATTGCTGTTTCAATATTTTTGTCAACAACTTCACCTGACTTAGAAATAGCTTGCAATATATCAGCTCCACTTACCGCCCCCCTCTATTGTTGCACTTGCTGCTGCTGCCTCTGCTTCTGAAGCATTATCTGACACTTTAGCAAACAATTTCCCAATTGATTTTTGCTGTTCATCTTTGGTCCTAGTAGCTTCTGCATTACCTTCATCCTTTTTTAACACTACTTCAACTATCTCTTTAATTCCTTTAACTAGTGCATTTACACTTACAGCATCTGCTGGTGCTGCATCTTGTCCAGCAGTAGGAGCACCTCCAATAGCATCACCACCAGTAGCCCCTTTTGCAGCTTCTTTTGCTCCCGCAGCAATCTTATCTACAGTACCACTAATAAACTGCTCAACAACTGTTTTAACTTTTTCATATTTCCCATTCTTTTCTAAAATTTCATTTAACTTTGCTTTAGTAGTTTGCATAGTCTCCTCAATATCACTAAAATATTCCCCTATCTCACTCTTCTTTGTTTCTGCCTTTATCCCCAATGTCCCTGTAACCATATCCCCAAAACTCACAAAAACATCTAAAAATCCTTTCCCTAAATTTACTATATCACTCAAAAACACTTTCTCTGGATCTCTACCCCCACTACTACATTCCATCACTATTACATCCCATCACCAGCATCATCACTATCCCTTTCACTCTTCTTTTAATTCTATTGCCCTTCATCTTCTCTCCTCTCCTTCTCACATCCTCTCTCTCTTCTCCTCTATCTCCTTCCCTTCTCTTTTCCCTACTATTTCCTCTAATTTCATTTTCTTCGCCTCCTTATTTTTTACCTTTTTTTTATAGCTTATCTTTTATGTATCAGAAGCAAAAAATATGACTTATATAACACATACAATCTTGAAAATAAAAAAAGAGAGCTTTATTGCTCTCATTAACTAAGTTTTTATTAAAAAATTTAATTATATTCTAAATTGTACTAGCTATCTTATTCTTTTATTCATTAATTCTAGCAACAGACCCTTCTCCTTGTTTAATCTCTCCTAACACCTTATTTATCTCTTTCAATTCTTCATCCACTCTATTCCTTATTGCTATTGTTAAAGTAGACAATACCTTACTCACAGCATTAGATGATACACCCTTAGCTCCTTCTGCTTCTGTTTTATTAGCAGCATCATCTTTTACAACAAACTTACCATTCTTTGCCATTGCTCTTAATGCTATCCCAGCTGACATTACTGCGTCTTTCTTTGCCGCTGCATCTAAATCAGTAGTTTCATTGGAATCACCATTAGCCATTGCAAGTCCCGCTGCATCTTTTGCTGCACTTGCTTTCCCAACAGCCACATTATCACTAGACTTAGCTATAGCTTGAAGAATATCAACGCCACTCACTGCACCTATAGATGCACTTGCCGCTGCTATATGTTTTTCTTCTGCTCCACTGCCAGTCTTATCACCAAATAGTTTTCCTATTTTTTTCTTATCGTCATCAAGAGATTTAGTTACATCTTTTAGTCCATCACCCTCGTTTGGCTTTAACACTACATCTACTATAGTCTTTATTCCTTTAACTAAACTTATTACACTAGTTGCTTCTGCTCCTTTACCAGCATCAGCAGCTTTTTCTATATCTCCTAAATTACCACTAGCATCTTTAATACCATTAGCTGCTTCCTTTGCTCCTTCTACTATTTTATTCAATGTACCACTAATAAACTGCTCAACAACTGTTTTAACTTTTTCATATTGCCCATTCTTTTCTAAAATTTCATTTAACTTTGCTTTAGTAGTTTGCATAGTCTCCTCAATATCACTAAAATATTCCCCTATCTCACTCTTCTTTGTTTCCGCCTTTATCCCCAATGTCCCTGTAACCATATCCCCAAAACTCATAAAAACTTCCAAAATCCTTTACCTAAATTTATCATTGACCCTAAAAATTGATTCTTTGATTTCTCTGCTTCTAACATCCTCATTATTACACCCCCATCACCATTACTCCCTTAACTAACATTCTTGATCTTCCCTTCTCTCTCCTCTTTTCCGTTCTATGAAGGATTAGAAACCAAATACACATTATAAAAACACTATTTATATATTATATAACACATATAATACTGCAAATTAATAAAGAGAGCTTGATTGCTCTCTTCACTAATATTCCTACTTAACAATTTTAAACTATATTGAAATATTACTGTTGACCTACTGTTTTCGACTCTCTTGCCTTATCCACTTCTTGCTTTACTTTCCCCAAAACATTCTTTACTATCTTTTTAATTACATCTTCCACCGCTACTAATAGTTTATTTGCCGCAGTCACTCCTGCTGACTGTACCGCTTTTTCATCGCTATTTCCATTATGTGCAGCTAATTTACCTTCTTTAACCAATGCTCTCAACGCTATTCCCCCTGCTACTGCTGCTGCTTTTGCTGCCTCTTTTGCTAAATTAGCTGCAGTACCTCCTACTGCAAATTCCAATGGAGTTGTCTCTGCAGTTGCAGCTGCTCCTATTTGTACAGCTTTTTCTTCTCCTGATTTAACTATAGACTCTAATATTTCTTCTCCACTAACTGCTGATACTATTGCTGCTGCTTTACCTGAATCTCCTTCTGTTGCATTAGCACTTGTTGCTAAAACTTTAGCCCCATTCTCTGGATTAGTTCCTCCTATTGATGCTTGACCCAATGTCAACTTACTTTCCTTCAGATCCTCAATACCTTCTGTCTTAGCTGCTTTTATTATCCCTGTCAATGCATGATGTACCTTCTTTAATACATCTGTATTTGCTGCAACTCCCTGCTTGTTATCACTTTTTACCTCACCTACTAAACTAGAATCACCTATCCCTTTTAAAAAATCTAAATGACCTTTTAATGTAGATAAAACTCCCTTAGCCACTTCAACTGCACTTCTAATCGATAAAGCTATTGGTTTATCTTTAGACCCTTCTCCCTCTGATTTCCTTGCTACTGCCTCTAATTCTGCTGATGCTTCTCCAAGTTTTGCACCTAAACTGCTAAAATATTCTCCTACTTCACTCTTCTTTGTAGTTGCTTTTGCAGTAAAGCCTAATGTATCGGCTATTAAACCCATAAATGCATAAAATGCATTCTCTGCACTTCTCCCTACTTCCATCATTGCTCCACTTAATCCTCTCCCATCTCCTCCTCCTGTCCCTTCTCCTTTCACTCCCCCACTATTACATCCCATCACTACCATCATCACCATCACCATTATTCCCTTTACTATTCTTTTACTTCCCTTCTCTCTTCCCTTCTCTCTATACTCGCTTATACACTCTTCTTTCTTTCCTATTTCTTTCTTCTCTTTCATTCCTTTCTTAGTCTCCTTGTTTTTTTTATTTATTTTTAGCTTTGCTAGCTTTTCTAGCTTTTCTTTAAAACTTAGTAATAAACAAAAACAAAATGGATACAGCTACGAATGAACGGATAATCATTAACAAATGTTAGCACAAATAAAATATTATCTTTTCGACACAATAAAACAAAAGATACTAAGAGTTTAACTCTCAGTATCTTTACGTTATAACTGATACCAAAAAGGCCTTACATACCCTTATTAACAAATTCTATTGATTCTCCACTAAGCATCTAACATCTGAAATCTAATCATATCCAACCTAATACTTATTATGTAAGATATTGGTTTTTTAGAAGTCTTAATGTATCTTTATGCCATACTAAATTAACATGGGCGCGCCATTAAACGTAATTAAATGTCTTAAAATAACTAAGATATCTCAATACAATTAATAAAAATAACACCTCTCTAAATTACAGAGAAGTGTTAACATTACATAATTTATTAATCACTGTTTATTTGTAGTTTGAGCAGTATCAGATCGACTAGCCTCAGTTCCACTACTCTCAGAGTATTTTATTCTCTTAACTGCTTCTCTTATTTTGTCTAAATTACTTTTCATTGTTTTCCTGATTATTACATCCAATATCTCTAATACCTTATTTACTGCACTTACCGCTGCTGCTTTTACTGCTCCAACTTCATTAGCTTGAGGTTGAGTAAACTTACCATCCTTAGTCATAGCCTTAAGAGCTACTGCTGCCGCCAAGTCAGCATTTGTTTTTGCAGTACCGTTATCATTTTGAGTATTACCACCAAGAGCAAGTGCTCCAGCTTCTGCATTAGCAATAGTAGCAGTACCAACAGTAGTAGCATTTTTAATCTTATCAATCACTGCCCATGCATCTGCCTTTGATACTTCTTCAGCAAGTTTAGGAGCAGCCCCCTGATCAGCTTGAGCATTGTGAGCTAATAACTTAAGTCCATTAGCATTAGCCACTTCACCACCCGAGGTTCCCTTCTCAATTTTAATATCAAGTTTCTCTGCTACACCAATAATTGCCTTTACACCTTCAATTACTGTATTAACGCTATCCCTATTAGCTCCAACTGCACCACCAGCACTATTAGCATCACCAATATCAACATTGGCATTAGTTACACCAGAAAGTTTAGTTACAGCACCAATTAATTGTTCAAAAACATCATTTGCTCCTTGAACGGCACCCTTCACAGCTTCAATTGCACTCCTATCAGCATTCTTTGCACCAGATATTTTACTTGACAACTCATTTAACTTATTCTTCGTTGTCGTAAGTTCATCGCCAATCTTTTTAAAGTGTTCCCCTACTTTACTTCTCTTATCCCCCGATTTAACTACACTAAATCCTAATACATCCCCTATTGCACTCCCAAAAACACCAAAAATCTCCTGAAACCCCTCTCCGATCTTTACTAATGACTCTAAAAAACTATTCTTCTTTGCTAAGTCTACCTTCCCCTCTCCTCCCGCAACTCCCCCACTATTACATCCCATCACTATCATATAAATGTTAAAGATTACTTTTTATAATGAATTATATTTTTTACAAAATCTTACAACTATATAAATCTGTACAATTTTATATAATAAACTGAATATTTTCAATTAGGACATATTAGATCATGATTAATAATATTAATAATAAAAAGATAGAAGACATTCTAGAATAATCTCCAAGATTGCCTCCTATTCTTACTTTTTTTACTTCTAATAACCTAATATAACTGCCTATCTTAATTCTGTCCTGCTGCTTTTGGAGCTCTTGCCTTATCTACTTCTTGCTTTACTTTCTCCAAAATATTCTTTACTGTCTTCTTCACTATTCCTTCTACTGCTCCTAATAATTTATTTACTGCAGTTATTCCTGCTGATTGTACTGCTTTGTCATCATTATTATTCGCTGCTAATTTACCATCTTTAACCAAAGAACGTAATGCTATCCCTCCTCCTACTGCTCCTGCTTTTGCTTCCTCTTTTGCTAAATTAGCTGCAGTAGCATCTCCTCTTGCAAACTTTAGTGCACTTGTATCTGCATTTGCCTGACCTGTGTTACCAGTTGCATCTCCTTCTCCTGATTTAACTATTGATGCTAACATCTCCTCTCCTCTCACTGAGGACACTATCAATGCCGCTTTTTCTCCCACTGCTGCTCCTGCAGCACCTATAGCTAAGACCTTAGCTCCATCTTTCGCATCTACTCCTATTGAATCCTGCTTTAATGTAACATTACTTGCACTTGGTTCTGCAACTTTTTGTGCCTTTGCTACATCTACTATCCCTTTTAATGCTTTATATGCTTTCTTTAATGCATCTGAATTTGCTGCTACTCCATTCTGGTTATTTGCTACATCAACTACCTTGTTACCATCACCTATATCTTTTAAAGATTCTAAATGGGTTTTCAATGAACTCAAAACTCCTTTAGCTGTATCAACTGCAATTCTAACTGGATTTTTTGCATTCTTTGATTCTTCACCTTTATCAACACCTACTATTGCTTTGCTTGCTACTTTTTCTAATTCTTCTGATGCTTCTCCTAACTTCTTTCCTAGACCACTAAAATATTCTCCTACTTTATTCCGGGTTGTATCTTTAGTTACAGTAAATCCCAATACATCCGACACTAACTCCAAAAATGAATAAAATGCATTCTCTGCACTCCTCCCTACTTCCATCATTGCTCCACTTAATCCTCTCCCGTCTCCTCCTCCTGCTCCTTCTCCTTTCACTCCTCCACTATTACATCCCATCACCACCATCATCATCACAATCATCAATCCCTTTACTATTCTTTTACTTCCCTTCTCTCTTCCCTTCTCTCTATACTCGCTTATACACTCTTCTATATTTCCTATTCCTTTCTTCCTTCGGATAACTTCCATATTCTCCTACAATTTTCCCTAATTTCCCTTTAACTATTTTCATAGTATTCTCAATCTTAGTAAAATAAGCTCCTATCTCACTCTTCTTTGTATGAGTCTTGATTCCTAACGTCTCTGTAATCATATCCCAAAACTCACAAAAACATCCAAAAACCCTTTACCTAAATTTGCAATCTCACTCAAAAACACTTTCTCTAGATCTTTTACCTCATTATTACCACCAACATGCTCTATCATCCTCCCAAATCAATATTTTCTCTACTCTCTCTATATCTATTATCTCTCTCAACGATATCTCCACCAAATATTCCTTCCTCAAATCTCATTATCCCTGATTCATATCTTTCAAAACCTCCTTATCTTTTCTTTTACAACATATAGACCTCAAACAAATAAAACTAACAAACACAAACAAATGAATAAAAAACTAAAAAAACACAATTACTATTTATAAAAATTTTAATTATAAAATATATTGGATTTCTTAAAAGTCAATATATACTTTTAATATATAATTATGAACTGTTACAATACTTTCAATTTGAAGTTTTTATTCATATTACTCTTGCTTAGTTGCGAATCTAATACAAAAAGAATCGCAAATATTGCTCTAAACGAGGATGTTAATTCAACTCTTAATACACAAAAAAATAATAAAAAATTATATCAAAATAAAAATATGCATATAATACAAAGTCCAAAACCATCATATAATTCCGAAATAGAAAGTAAAGTTCAAAAAACCTCAGAAAAAAAAGAAGGATCAAATTCAAATAACCCACCACAATTAAATCAACCATTTTCAGATCAAGCACAAAAAAAAGAGGCAATTGAAAAATTAAATGTACAACAATTACCAGAGCAAAATTCAAAATCAAAAAAAGATAGTAGTGATGATAGTCCTAAATCTGGTTCAGTTCCAAAGAAACAAATCTCATCAAAAAAATCAAAAGCTCAATCTCCTTCTTTAGAAAATTCAATTTCAACAGTTTCTACAACAATAACAAAAGCAACACCAAAACCACAAAAACAAAAACAAAAACAATCAAAATCAAACCCAAAATTAAGGGCATCTATAGACAATCAAGAATCTTTTAAAGAATATAAAATTCAAGATACTAGCTATGCACGTGCTAATAATGCCATGATGTACGAAATTTCATTAGGTATTAAAGATGGAAATATTACTAACAAAAGTTCTGATTATAACTTTAATAACTGGAAATTATTCTTTGCAAAATTTAACAATGGAGCTATTTTTGTTATCACAAATAATTATACATGGGGTACTGGTTTTAGATTAGGACATAATAATTATATAAAAGATGGACCACAAGGCATTGGCTTAGATTTAGAATCAAATCACATTTCTAAATTTAAAAATGCCATCACTACTACTGGTGAAGTATTTGAAGCTATTACTTATGATGATATGGAAAATGAAATTAATATAAGAGTTAATAAAAGTGATGGTTCAGACTATATCTTTCTTAAATTTGAAGTTACTAATTCTATTAAAAACAACTCTGATAGCAATAATGAAGAGGAAGAAGAATTTGATAGTTTTAATCAAATTAAAAGTTTATTCTTAAAAAAATCATTTGCGGTTAAAAAATCAGATTTTAATAACTTCATTAACATTATTGAATAATAATATTAATAATAAACTAATTAGCTAAATTACACGATTAAGTTAGAATTTCCCTCTTGTTTCATATCAGCAATAATTTGTTCAAGTGCTGTTTTACGCCTTCCACAGTCTTTTGAACTTTTTTAAAATATTCCCCAACATCCGATTTATTGCTTCTCAATTTTAACCCTAATACACTCCCAACCACATAAGCCAAGAGAAATAAAAACATTCAAAAAATCATTATTCAACATCACTACGAACTCCAATCAAATGACTAACCCATTATACAATAAAGATTAAAACTTACTTTTTGTAATATATCATCTTTTTGATATGTACAATTTCATAAAATATAAACTGAATATTTGTAATTAGAACATTAAAAAAAATAATAAATAAATAATAAAATTACCCATATAAAACAATATATCTCTATTTAACATACTATAAAATAAAAGATACCAAGAAGTTACCTTCTAGTATCCTAACTTTATAAATTTTTTCTCTTATTTTATTATTCAGTTATGTATTCTGATTATTTATTTTGACCACTAGAACCACTCTTTTCAGATGCTACAGGAATATCATTATTAATTTTCATTACTTTTTTTACTTCCTCAAGTCCTGCGTCTATTGTCTTTCTTATTGCTATTGTCAACGTATCTAATGCTTTAGTCACCGCACTTACTGCTGCTCCTTTAACTGCAGGAGAATATTCAGCAGTAGCGGCATTAGGACCAGCAAACTTACCATCCTTTGCCATCGCTCTTAACGCTATTGCTCCTGCTATCGTGCCATCTTTTGCATCACCCTGAACAGCCTGAGCAGCACTGGTACTAGCTAATGTCTTTGCCTTATCTTTAATCATAGCTTGTAATATATCAGCTCCAACTACTGCTCCAACAGCTTTTGCTGCATCTGCTGCTGATTTTTTAGAATCAGCAGCAATCGTTGCATTAGCAAACAACTTACCTGCTTCACCATTCTGAGCATTATTACTTCTTGCACCAAGATCATCAGCTTTTTTATCGGTACCAGCCTCTGCATTCCCTTCTTTTAGTACCACTTCTACTATACTCTTAATTCCCTTTATTAAAATCTCAATATCACCAGCAGCACCTCCAGCATTATCAGCAGCAACATTTCCAATTGGATCACTAGCATCTCCTATTGCCTCACTTGCTGTCTTTGCTCCTTCTATTATCTTATCAAGTTTAAAAGTGAGAAAAACTGTGCAAGAGACAAAGAATAAGCTTGAGAAAATTGTGTTGAGCTAAAAACAAAAAGATTTCCTTATAACAATATAAAAGGCAAATAAGACTTATCTCTAATATTGCCTTCTCCTCTCACTTCTAAAAACACAAACTAATAAATTTATTAGAATAAAAGAAAAAATTACTGCTGCCAAAAAGATTCTTCATCATATTGATACGAATTTCTAATATAAGTAAAGCACAATATTGATAAAATAATTAATCTTTATCCAAAATAAATAAAGTAACGGTTCAATAAATTTTTACTTTTACTAAATAATGTCTTTGTTTCTCATCAAAAACTGAATCTGAAAGTACAATGACATTACATATAACATTCTTTTTATCATGAATACTTTTAACTTTCTTAAGCATTCCATATTCATAAATAATAGCCTGTCACCACACATTTAATTTTTGAATTATTGGCTAGTAAATAGCCTTCAAAATATAAGGCTTAATAAATTGAAACTAATATTATTAATATACCCAACATTAAATATCATCATTCAGCAATGATTTTAGAATTCAATTTCTTTGCAAATCGAGAACTCAAATTCTTAACTCTTAACTGAATTTTTTCCTCTTTAATTCTTTGCTCTTTCTCCTCATGTTCCATCCAATCCTCAAAACTTTTATCAAATCCATATCTTCTTTGAAATTCTTTAAATTCACGATCCATTTTATCTATATTGGCGTCAACCTGCGCTATAAATGCTTCCATCTCCATTTCTTCATCTCTAAAACCTTTCTTTTTTCTAGGAAATTTAATATCTTTCATAATAAAATAAAACCCTCTTAATAGTAATA
Source organism: Borrelia hispanica CRI (assembly GCF_000500065.1). Classification (NCBI taxonomy): domain Bacteria; kingdom Pseudomonadati; phylum Spirochaetota; class Spirochaetia; order Spirochaetales; family Borreliaceae; genus Borrelia; species Borrelia hispanica. Next base: position 10,646 of record NZ_AYOU01000011.1, read on the forward strand.
AGATACTATACTATTATAACAAATTAATATGTTGTTAACATATTATACTTTTAATTCCTCTTAATTATCACTAAATTAATAAATTTAATCTAAAATAGCAACAACTATTCGTTAGTATTTCAAGTATTTCAAAAATTTTAATCACAAATTCTTCACCAAATTCAATCATGAAAAAATCTGTTTCTACATCATTATTGTAATCATTCACAAATTTTCGTATTATTCCTGTTATTAATTCTCTTTTAGATAATTCAAGTTTTTTCAATTTAGCTTTTAATAACTTTAAATCTCCTAAAGATAGTATATCAAGTTTATTTTGTTCAGCTTTTAAGTTTTATATACATTCATATAATATGCTTTAGCATAGTTTCTTGCTTGTTCTATCATATCGTTTTTGAATGTATCCATAAATGATTTGCATATTAATGAACCTTCTGGACCAAAAAAAGTAGAACCATTATATATAAAATAATAAACATCTGAATATTATTCATATAACATATATAATATTGCAAATAAAAAAAGAGAGCTTTATTGCTCCCTTTTTCAATATTCTTACATAATAACTTTAACTATAATCAATATATACTAATTCACCTACTAATTAGTCTTCACCACAGCCTCAGAACCTTCTCTTTGCTTAATCTCTACCAATATCTTATTAATCTCTTTCAACCCTCCATCCACTGTATTCCTGATTGCTATTGTTAGTGCACTCAATACTTTATTTACTGCACCTGACGCTACTCCATTAACTGCATTTGATGATTTTTTATCGTTCTTAGCCGCAAATTTACCATCCTTTGCCATCGCTCTTAATGCTATCCCTGCTGCTATTACTGCATCTTTTTTGGCACCATCCTTAATTTCGTTCTTATTATCCTCCTTTTTAGCAGCAGCAATCTCAGCAGCATTTTTAGCTGTATCAATCTTACCATCATTATTAACAACCGACTCAGACTCAGCTATCGCACGAAGAACATCAGCCCCACTTATTGCCCCTATTGATGCACTTGCTGCTGCTGCTTCTACCTCACTAGCATTATCTTTCTTTTCAAACAACTTACCAATTGTCTTCTGCTGCTCTCCATCAGTCTTAGTAAAACTAGCTTTACCTTCATTCTCTTTCAATACTACTCCAACAATTGCCTTTATTCCTGAAACTAATACATTTACGCTATTAAAATCTGCATGTGATGCATCTTGTCCAGCATCAGTAGCATTACCAATAATAATATCACCACTAGCACCCCCAGCTGCTTCCTTGGCTCCTTCTTCAATCTTACTTATCTTCCCTATAAATTCCTCTACCTTACCTTTCACTTTTTCATATTTACCATTCTCTTCTAAAATCTTCCCCAATTTCACTTTTACTTCCTTCATTGTCTTTGCTATCTTACTAAAATATGCACCTATCTCACTTTTCTTTGTATCTGCCTTTATTCCCAATGTCCCTGTAATCATATCCCCCAAGACTCACAAAAACGTCCAAAAATCCTTTATCTAAATTAACCATATAAAAATTAATGATTGACTTTATTACCACATATTATCAATGTGAAAATACAAAATTTATATCATTGACTTTTTTATATTTATATTAAACAATAAACCTTATAAATTTAAGATTGTAATCTCATACTATGTTATATAAACTATGGATGGTCATTCGATTTTTTCAAATAACTAATGTACCTCACAATAAAGATTAGAACCTATTTTTTTAATGTATTATCTTTATTTGACACCACAAAATAAAAGATACCAAGAGCCTAACTCGCAGTATCTTTCTTTTATAACTTTAACTTTAATTTTTTCATCTTATTATTTAGTTATATAATTCTATCAATTTTGACCACCAGAACCACTCTTTTCAGATGCTAAAGGAATATCATTACTAATTTTTATTACTTTTTTTACTTCCTTAAGTCCCAAGTCAATTGTCTTTCTTATTGCTACAGTTAATGTATCTAATGCTTTAGTCACAACACTTAATATTGCTCTTTCTATCATTTTTTTTGCATCATTAGCATTGTTACCATTAGCAAATTTACCATTTTTAGCTATAGCTCTTAATGCTATACCTCCTGCAACTTCCGCATCTTTAGGAGCATTAACATTAGCAGCTGCAATAGCGGCACTATGCTTCGCTAATTTAGCAGCATTACCACTATCTCTAACCATAGCTTTTAATATATCAGCTCCGGTTACTGCTCCAACAGCCTTTGATGCATCAGTCGCTGATTTTTTATCATCCGCTCCAGATCCAGTAGTACCATCAAATAATTTACCTGCACCATCATTATTCCTTGCAGTATTACCATCTTCAGCCTTTTTATCATCTCCAGCTTCAGCATTTCCTTCTTTTTCAAGTACCACTTCTACGACACCTTTAATTCCTTTTACTAGCTTCTCAACATCAGTACCTGCAACACCAGAACTATTAGCAGCAGCAATATTACCAAGTAGTTCATCACCTGCTACACCAATAGCCTCACTTGCTGTCTTTGCTCCCTCTATTATCTTATCTAGTGTACTCTCAACCAATGTTTTAACTGCAGTAGCTGTAGCCTCAGCATTAGGATTCTTTTCTTACTTCATATCAGCAACAATTTTATTAAGTCCACTCTTAATTCCTTTTACTGTATCCTCCACTTTCTTAAAATATTTCCCTACATCTAACTTATTTGAACTAACATTCAACCCCAATACACTCCCTACCATTTCCCCAAAAGATGTAAAAACATTTAAAAATTCATCACTCACATTAACTAAAGATTGCAAAAACTTATTCTTTCCTTGCTATGCTTCTAATACTCCCCCACTATTACATCCCATCACCACCCTCTCTGCTTTTTCCTCTTTTTCTAATTATTTTTTTTAACTCATTATTTTTTATTATTATCTTATCTATTAAACAAAGACATGCAAAATAAAAAACGAACAAACAAATAAATAAATGATGATATTTATAAGTTCTATACTTTTTCAAACATTAATTCTATTCAAAACACTATTTAATTTGAAATGGATAGCATCATATAGAAAAGGCATTATTACTTATAATTATTCCTTCCTCTATACAGGCCATCCAAATGAATTTATATTACACTATAACTACTATTAAATAATAACAATTTAATAGCAAATATTAGAATATCAAACAAAGTAACTTATTTTTTAGCTACCACCTTGTTAACCTTACTGTTAACTTTACCAATCTCCATTCTAACTGTCCTTCTAATAATTAAATCAAGTGTATCTAATACCTTGTTAACAGCCTCAGCTGCGGCATCTTTAATTTTATTAGCATCATTACTATTTGAATCATTATTTTGAACAGCAAATTTACCATCTTTACTCATTGCTTTTAATGCAACAGCAGCTGCAAAGTCCGCATTAGTCTTTGCTCCAATACCATTAGAAGTATTAACAAAACCAGTAACCAATTCCCCAGCATCACTATTAGAACTATCAAGAGTACCATTTTTAACAGTAGCATTGCATATTTTATCAATCATTGCCCATGAATCAGCTTTAGATACTTCTCCAGCAAGTTTAACACCAGCTCCCTCTTGCGCACCATCTTTACCACCATTAAGAGCAGCAGTAGAATCAGTTTGAGAAGAAGCAGTAACAGCATCACCAGCATTTCCTGTGCCAATATTTACACCAGATTCTTTAGCAATCTTAACTATCTCTTTAATGCCTTCAATGATAGCTTTAACACTTTCTCTATTAGAAACGAGAGAAGCTTTAGTACTACTATCACTTATTGCCCCAATATCAATCTTATCATCACCAACAGCTTCCGCTAATTTTTTTACAGCATCAATTAATTTGGTAAGAACTTCCGATGAATTAGATGATGAACTATCTAATTTATTTTTAGTAGATTGTAATCCCTTTTCTACTTTCTCAAAGTGCTCTTTTACCTTACTTCTCTTATCAGTAGACTTAATATCTGCCTTAATAAGCAAATCTTCTAACATATTACCAACAACATTCCCAACAAACCAAAAAATATCTTGAAGACCTTGTCCTATTACCTTTCCTGTTTCAAATACTCCTGGAACTATTACTTCCCCTAAACCTTGTCCCATTTGTAGCATTTCTTGTCCTAATTCTAATGTTCCTGATGCTACTTCTTCACCCATATTTACTACTTTAGGACCTATTTCTTTCCCAAATTGTACCACCTCTTGTCCAATTGTTAATGCTGAATCTAATAAAGCACCCTTACTTTCATCTGATAATTTATCTAATCCAAGTATATTACTAGCAGTATCCTTATGTTTATCTATCAATTTGCTTAAACTAAGCATACTGTCACTATCACACCCCATAAATAAATTAATTATTATTAATAAACCTAATGGCTTTTTCATTTAAACCTCCGTTCTTAATTTATATTTTTACAATATAAATTATATATATATCACATATTCTAAAAAAAGAAAAAATATTACCATTAAATATTATTTAAATACAATACATACACCTATCACAATACCTATTATATATCTCCTATACTACCTTATAAATAAATTAAAATTACCCACTTCTAAAAATCAAAACACAAATGCAATAAAGTTAATACCTAAGGAATACAAATCGTCATATATCTGTATTATTCAAAAATTATCAATGAAATCAAAATTTTAAAAATTATCTACTAAAAACTGAATATATTATTGAAATTAACGTTAAAAAATTCCTACATTAAGGGTAATAATAGTGCCAAACATCCAATATCCATTTTATTATCAAGTTATTTAACATCTAATTTTAACTCATCCCTTACTTTGTCTATCTTAGCATTTAAATTAGTCTCAATAGTATTTATCTTATTGTAAAGATCCGTAAATTTAGTATCTATTAGTATCTATTCTATTATCAAATTTAGTTTTAACAGATATAATCTCAGCCTTTAAACTACGATCTAACATTTCTAATTTTATGTCAAAATTTTCTTTTAAATATTCAAAATCCTTAGTAGTAAGCTCATTTTTATAATACCTATAAGATAAATCAATAGCAATGTCTCTACTTATGCCAGCTTTAACAAATTCACTTAAAACCATTTCCTGTGTAATTACTGCTTGTGGATGCAACATAGAAAATCCCCTTATTAATTATTATATAAGTAATTTAACTTTTGAGTGTATATAAATTCAATAATGATTATGAATTTTAATGCATCATTAAAACGAATGATATCCCATTTACAAAATAAATATCACTAAACTCAAAATAAAAAATAATATTATACAAATAAATAGTTTATATTAAAATTTATAAGAATTATAAGAAAAAACAGCAATTTAGATATTTACTTCTAGATAAAAATCATGTACAATAAGAATGGGGGATAACCTATTTCAAAGGAGATTAGCAATGCATACAAGCCAAAAAATTCAAAACTACACACAACTACAAAAAAAATACCAAATCAGATATTACAAAACGATATCAATAATCAGGTATTTTCAAAAAAACTCTATCAAATATAATCAAACCAGTATTTTAAATACATTAAATCGTTTTCTAGCTAAAGATGAACTTAAAATAATTACACTCAGAACCCTTAGAAAAGATTTAGCCTTGCTATGCAATAAAGGCATTATTAAAAAAACTTTATTAAGATTGGGAGAAGGAAATGGCTCATACATAAGATACACAGTAAATAAATACAGTCAAAATAACTTAAAACGTTTCATTGAAAATAAACAAGACATTATTGAACATGATGCAAATGCAATATATAAATTCACAAAGGAAACACAAAAAAAATATTTTAAAAATAGAGGGTACAAAACTTATAAATCTAAAAATGTAACTAAAAATGTCAGTCATAATATAATTAATAATAAAGATATAAATAATAAAGACAAAAAAGATATAAATTTGATAATAAGTAATGCATCTAAATGGAAAACAATGAAATACTTAGATAAGATAGAAGAAAATGCAAACAAAAAACGTTATGAGGAAGCAATGATAAAAACAAAAAAATGGTTAGAAAGTGAAAGAAACAAATAAATTATTATTAACAGAATTTGAAGGAAAAAATATGGTATGCCAATTGAAAAACCTAGAATCTCAATCAAAAAAAATTTTTAATGATTCTTTTTCCAAAATAGAAAAGGAAAGCGCTAGAACAATATATCATACAAAGATATTTAACGATCTTTTTGCCTTTGGCGTTAATCGAAAAGAAGAAGATAAATTTTTTGTTGCTTTGCGAGGTTTGTTTAACAGCGAAAAAAAAAGTACTTTCCGTCTATTTAGTATCGAAAGAGATGAAGACATGTTTTTAGGTATGTTTTATGGGTTTAAAAGGCTTAAAACTTCATTTATACTTAGGTACAAAGATGATACAAGAAAATCAGATGTTACAACTAAAATATATAAGCCTTACTATATAGAATTTAGATTTAAAAAGGGAAGTATTTTTTGCTATATAAAGGCGATTCATTCCTTAATAAAGAAAGAAAAATTTACAAAAAGATATGTTCAAAATTTACTTGAAAGAATTATGAGATTGGAAGATGAGGTGTATAAATTCTATAACAAAAGATTACCAAATGGGGGAATTGTAACGAAATGGATAGAAAAAAACCAGAGGTAATTACTATTGCATCAATCAAGGGTGGCGTTGGAAAAAGTACAAGTGCAATTATATTTGCCACATTGTTGGCAAAAAAGTATAAAGTTCTTTTAGTAGATATTGATACACAAGCATCGACTACTAGTTATTATCATGAAAAATTAATAGAAAATGATATTGATGTTGTCAATATAAATATCTATAGAGTTTTAACTGAAACATTGGACATTAATTATTCGATAGTTAACATAGATCACAATCTAGATTTCATTCCAAGTTATATTCATTTGCATAAATTTATTAGAGAATCAATTCCTTTAAAAGAGTTAAGGTTGAAAGAGTGTTTATTTTTTCTTCAAAATGAATATGACTATGTAGTACTAGATACTAATCCTAGTTTAGATGCTACGTTGGCAAATGCTTTGATATGTAGTGGCTATATAATAGTTCCTATGACTGCAGAAAAGTGGGCAGTTGAGAGTTTAGAATTAATAGAATTTTATATGAAAGAATTGAGGATCAATCTTCCAATTTTTATTCTTATAACTAGATTTAAGAATAATAATACACATAAGGAATTGTTGGGATATATACAGTCCAAGAAAGGATTTTTGGGTTTTATACATGAAAGAGAGGACTTGAATAAAAGGATATCAAAAAATGATGTTTTTGATTTAAGCAAAGATTATATAAAAGATTATGGAAGTGCATTGGAAAGTTTTTTGACTAAAAAATTAATAGTGCGTTAAACGCACTTTCAAAGGAGCTAAAATGAAGAATGTTGTTTTAAGTAATAGAGTTTTACATGCCAATAAAGATGTTAAGTTGATAGATTTGAAACATGAAAGTTTGATTCGCTATAATGAATTAAAGGAAAAACTTAAACAAAATGCAAGAAAAGAAATTTACTATAAGGTAGAAAATATTAGAATTTTAAAAGAAATAAAAGACAATGAATATTATAAACTTGATGGTCATAAAAACTTTGATAGTTTTATAAAAGATTATAGGATGGCCAAAACTCAAGTGTATGCTTACTTAAGACTAGCAAATGCTATAGAGGCAGGGATTCTTGCAGAACAATATATAATTGAAAATGGCATTAATGAATCTCTTGCTATTATAAAGAATAAGAAGACTGTTAAGACAAAAAAAGTAAAACAAGATTCTATAAAGTTATTGAGCTTTAAGCTTAAAAATCAGGCCAGTTATGACTTTTATAAGAACAATGTTAAGTTTATGGCATTTATGTTGGATACGATTTTTCTAAATGATAGAAATTATTTGCAAAAATTGTTTCAAAAATATGCTAATTTACATCTTGATAAAAAAGTTGTTAATATAGCCGAGTTACTTGAAAAAATTTAATAATTTTTGTAACATTATTATTAGGTTGTATTAAACATTTTAATACTCCAGAAATAGTAGTCTTTGAACTTTAGTAGGTTCTGTTGATAATTTTAACTTAAAATTATCAACAGAACCTACTTTTTATTTAATTTTTGATATTCAATTTTTTGTTGGATCTCTTAGCTTAGTGAATAAGCTAACACAAAACAGGGGGCGGTGATAAATGTGGTAAAAGGCGAAAAGAGTGGTTTTTAGATTCATTAGTTAAGATTGGAGAAGGATTTCGAGAGATTTTTGGTGTTTTTAGGAGTGCTGTTGGAGATGCATTAGGATTTACTGTAGTTAAATCGGGGGATAGTAGAAGTAAGGTGGGAGAACATTTTAAGAAGGTCGGAGAAGGACTTACAATAACTAAGAATAAGTTAAACGAGTTAAAAGTTAAAATATCTGATGCTAAGAATGCTGATGGGAGCACAATTAAAGTAGTGGAGGATGTAATTAACGGAGTAAGTAGTGTTTTTGAACAGTTAATTGCTGCCTTAATTAAACTTGATGGTGTAACTAAAGAAGCTGGCAGTACTGATCTTGGTGATGCTGCGGATAATGCTACTGCAGTAGTTGCTGATAAAGCTGGTGTTGAAGTTATTATTTCAGAGGTTAAAAATATAATTGATGCAGCAGAGAAGTCTGGAGTAAAGATTGAAGCTGGTAATGCTGGTAATCAGGTAGCTGCTGGTGCAGCTAGCGCTACTGCTGTACTTGTTGCCAATGCTGGTGCTGGTGCTAATGCTGGTCCTAAATTTGCTGAAGAAGTATCAAAAGCTGATCCATGGGCAATGATTGATAAGATTAAAAATACTAAGACTAATTCTGTTCTTACACAAGATACTAATAATGAAGCTGGAGTATTAGCTACTGCTATTGGTGCTGCTGCTAATGTTGGTGCAAAGAGTACTGCTGATTTAGCAGCAGCCGTTGCACTAAAGGCTATGACTAAAGCTGGTAAATTTAGTGTTAATAGTGTTAGTAATGAAGCAGGAGCAGTTAAAGCGGCAGCCGCAATTGCAGTTAATAAGGTATTGGGAGTATTGGATATAATCGTTAGGAAAATAGTAGTAAGCAATCTAGAGAAAGTAAGAGAAGCTGTTAACGGAATACAATACTCAAAAACTACTGAAATAAATGTTTCAGAGGTTGGTACTACTCAAATTATTAGTAAATAAATAGTAAAATCAACTAATAAAGTCAATTAAGAAGAACACATTTCTATTTATATAGAATAGTTGTTTTTCTTTTTTTCTTTTTGGTATTTAGGTAAGTTAGTGGATAAAGTGATAGCTTTCTTGTGGTATTGAGTTAAGGTATGTTATGGGGATAAAGGTTGTGTTATTAGTATTTTGGTAAAACTTGAGAGAAAGTTGTTAATAAGAGTAATAAAAACTTTTTATTTGTTTTTGTATTATTTTTTCATATTCTATGATAGTTGAATGTGATTTATTTGTCATATGTTCGTTTGATAGCTTCATTTTCATTCATTAATTTTGATTTTATTTTGATTGTTGAAGTAATCTTAAGAATATAAAAAGAATAAGAAATTTTTTGTTATTAGTTGTGGTGGTGATGATGGGATGTAATAGTGGAGTATTTGAAGCGGAGAAGCTAGAGTTGGAAAATAAGAATAGTTTTTTAGAGTCATTAGTTAAGATTGGGGGGGAAGGATTTCAGGAAGATTTTTGGCGTTTTTGGGAGTGTTGTTGGAGATGCATTAGGATTTAGTGTAGTTAAATCGGGGGATAAGGAAGAGTAAGGTGGGAAAATACTTTGAGAAGATAAAGAGAGGATTGGAAGGGACTAATAACAAGTTAAAGGAACTATCAGATGAAATTTCTAGTGCAAAGAGTTTTGAAGAGGGTACAGTTGAAACTGTTAAGAGTGCAATTAATAGAGTAAGTGGAGTTTTCAAACAACTAATTGTTGCTTTAGAGAAACTTGCTGGTGTTTCTAAATAAGCTGGAGGTATCTAAAGCAGATCCATGGGTAATGATTGATAGGAGTAAGAATGGCTAAAGCTACTGATTCTGTTGCTTTTGCTGGTAATGATAATGAAGCTGGAGTACTAGCTGTTTCTAATGCTAATGCTGCTGTTGCTAACAATGGTGTAAAGATGTTGAAGGCTATAGCTATTGCTGATTTTAGTGCCAGAAAAGATGGTGTGGTTAAGAGATGTAAAGGATGCAGTTGTTTTGGTTTTAGCTAAAGGTACTGCTGGTACTGCTAATGATGACAAACTTGGTGATTCTGTAAAAAAAAGATGTTATTATAACAGTGGGAATAGTATTGAGAGCAATGGCAAAAGATTGTTAAGGACGATGGTGATAAAAAAACAGAAGCTGAATCTGAAAAGGGCGTAGCATCAAATGCAGTGCATAAAATATTGATTACATTGACAATAGCAATCAGGAATACAATAGATTTGGGATTAAAAGAGATTAATAAAGGATTAGGAGAGATTAAACAAGGAGAAGGTTCTGGGGCTCAGTCTAATTAATAGGTGAATTAAAATTAATATGTAATTGAGTATAGTTTAAAATGATTAGATATAAATATTAGTAAAGGTAGCAATAAAGCTTTCTTTTTTATTTGCAGTATTGTATATGTTATATAAGTAATATTCATATAAATCGTCATTTGTTAATTTTTTTGTTTGTTTTCTTTCTAGAAAAGCAGATAATGAAACAAGGAGGCGAAGGAAAGGAATGAAAGAGAAGAAAGGAATAGGAAATATAGAAGAGTGTATAAGCGAGTATAGAGAGAAGGGAAGAGAGAAGAGAAGTGGAAGAGTAAAGGGGATAAGAATAAGAGAAGTAATGATGATGCTGGTGATGGTAGTGATGATGGGATGTAATAATGGGATGTTGGAAGAAGAGAAGGGAAAGAATAAGTTTTTGAAGTCTTTAGTGAGCTTGGGTAATGAATTTTTAGATGTTTTTACTTCTTTTGGGGATATGGTAGGGAGTGTATTGGGATTGAATTTGGATAGTAAGAAATCGGATGTGGGGAAGTATTTTAAGACAGTGCAGGATACTGTAGAAGGAGTTAAAACAGGACTTAATAAGATTGTTGCTGATATGAGGGAAGAAAAGAATCCGAATGCTGAGGCTACAGCTACTGCAGTGAAAACATTGGTTGAGAGTAAACTAAATAAGATAATAGAGGGAGCAAAGACAGCAAGTGAGGCAATTGGTGTTGAAGGCAATGAGTTACTTGGTAATATTTCCAATAATGCTGCTGGTGCTATGGGTATTGATATAGAAGACCTAGTTAAAGGAATTAAATCAATTGTGGGAATAGTACTTAAAGATGTAGGTAAAGCTGATGCTGGGACTGATAAAAAGGCTGATGATCTTGGTAACAGAACTGCTCAGGCTGGTGAAGGTGAAGCAGGTAAATTATTTGGCAATGCTGTGATAAATGCTTCTCCTAAAAAATCAGCAGCTGATGCATCAAAGGCAGTTGGAGCAGTAACTGGTGCTGATATATTACAAGCTATGGTTAAGGATAATGGTGATGCTGTAAAGCTAGCTAAAGAAATAACTGGTAATGTTGATACAGCTCCTAAAGATGGTACTATAGCAGGAGCTATAGCATTGCGAGCGATGGCAAAGAATGGTAAATTTGCTAATGGTAATAATGCTAATGATGTTTCTACTTCAGTTAAAGGTGCCGCAACAAGTGCAGTAACTAAGGCATTAGATACATTAACAGTAGCAATAAGAAAGACAATAGATGCAGGACTTAAAGAAGTAAAAAAAGTAATGAAAATCAATGCTAATGATACTTCTGTGGTGTCTGATGAGAGTAATTCTGGTGCTAAAAATTGATATGTTATATTTATATAATTAAATAATAAAATAAGATAAATCAAATTGTGAAGGAAAAAAGATACTTAGAGTAAGCTCTTTGTATCTATTATTTTATTTATAGTATAATAAGGGGGTAAAAGATCCAGAGAAGGTGTTTTTGAATGCTATAGTGAATTTAGGGAAAGGATTTTTGGACGTTTTTGTGAATTTTTGGGATATGATTACGGGGACGTTGGGAATTAAGGTGGATACAAAGAAAAGTGAGATAGGTGCATATTTTAGTAAGATTGAGAATACAATTAAAACAGTGAAAGAGAAATTAGGGAAGGTTTTGGAGGAGCATGAGAATTATGAGAAAGTGAAAGAGAAGGTAGAGGATTAAAAGAGATTAATAAAGTATTAATAGAGATTAAGCAAGGAGAAGTTTCTAAGGTTAAATCTAATTAGTAGGTGAATTAGTATATATTGGGTATAGTTAAAATTTTAAGATAAGAATGCTGGTAAAGGGAGCAATAAGGCTCCCTTTTATTTGCCGTGTTGTATATGTTGTGTAAATAATATTTTTATTTGTTTTTTTGCTTCTAGTTGTCGAGAGATAAGCAAATAAGCTGAATAAAAAATAAATAAAATAAAAAATAGGAGGGAAGAAAGAATGAAAGAAATAAGAAGAAGAGGGGGAGCTAATAAGAGGAATAGAGAAAGAGAAGAGAAGAAGAATAGTAGAAGTGATGATGATGGTGGTGATGGGATGTAATAGTGGGGTAGTAGAAGAGAGTAGAAAGAGTAGATTTTTGAAATCTTTGGTGAGATTGGGGGGGATGAATTTTTGAATGTTTTTAATTCTTTTGGGGATATGGTAGGGAGTGTATTGGGATTGAATTTGGAGAGTAAGAAATCGGGATGTGGGGGAATTATTTTAAGAAAGTTCAGGGTACAGTAGAGGGAGTTAAAACAGGACTTAATAAAATTGTTAATGATATGAAGGAAGAAAAGAATCCGAATGCTGAGTCTACAGTTGCTGCAGTTAAAACATTAGTTGAGAGTACGCTTGATAAGATAATAGAAGGAGCAAAGACAGCAAGTGAGGCTATTGGTACTGAAGGTGCTGAACTAATTGGTAATGTTGGTGCTAATAATGCTGCTGGTGTTGTTGGGGATGTTGATAAATTAATCAAGGGAATGAAGTCAATTGTAGATGTGGTCCTTCAAGAAGGTAAACATGATGCTGGTACTGATAAAAAAGCGGATGGTCTGACCGCAAGAACTGCTGCAGCTGCTGCCGATGGTGAAGCAGGTAAATTGTTTGCTGCTAATGTTGGTGATGCAAACAATTCAAAAAAAGTAGCATCTGATGCAGCCAAAGCTGTTGGTGCAGTAACTGGTGCTGATATTTTGCAATCTATAGTTAAATCTGATAAAGCTGCTACTTTAGCTAAGAGTAATGATGGTAACGCTGGTGCTGCTCCTAAAGATGCGGAAGTTGCAGGAGGAATAGCGCTGAGAGCTATGGCTAAGAATGGTAAGTTTGCTGGGCCTACTGCTGATAGCGCTGATTATGTTATTGCTGCTAAAGGAGCGGCAGTAAGTGCGGTAACTAAAGCATTAGATACATTAACAATAGCAATAAGAAAAACAATTGACTTGGGACTTAAGAATGTTAAGGAGCCTATGAAAATTAATGCTAATGCTACTTTTGTGGTGTCTGATAGGGGTGTTTTTGGTTCTAACAATCAATAAATAGTCTAAAATTATATGAACTAAATAATAAAATAAGATAAATAAAGTTATAAGTATAAGATACTGAGGGTTAATCTCTTGGTATCTTTTGTTTTATTGTGTTAAAAAAGATATATTTTATTTGCTATTATTTGTTAGTTATTATCCATTCATAGGATGTATATGTTCTAATTAAAAATATTCGGTTTATTGTGTAAAATTGTATAGGATAGATTTGCATAGTTGTAAAATTTTGTATAAAAATATAATGAATCATAAGAAGTAAGTTTTAACTTATATGAAATATCTTAGTTGTTTTAGGAGATTTAATGACACGCTCAGTTGTAATATTAATGTAGCATGGTATAAAAACATATTAAAACTTATAACGAAACTAAGATCTTACACAATAATTATATATTAAAAATGTAGAAAAGTCTAGTAATGGTAAAATTTTGTTTTTTTAATGTAGATAATAGAATATTTGTACTATTTGATATTAAGAGGTAATTTGTACAAAAATTAAAATTTCTTTAGAATTTATTTCAATTATAATATTATTTGTACGTATTGTTAAATACGTTTTCATCATTTTTTTGATATTTGATTTTTTAAAAAATTTTTTATACTAATCATATTAAATA
>NZ_AYOU01000012.1 GCF_000500065.1 Borrelia hispanica CRI
CAGAACTTAAAGACGAACATACTGTTGAGAATTTAAAGTTTAATATCAAGTTATTTCAAGATTATATCACCATCACTAAACCTATTGCTAAAGATGTATATAGAAGATATTCAAAATTAAAAAATTAATTATTTAAGCCCCTGATGGGGCTTATTATTTATAATCATCAAGTTAACCTGAATAAACACTGGAATTCTTCTGCCATAGACAGTTGACTAAATAATTTTAATGGACTATTTCCAACTTTATCTGAATCAAATGCCATAAATATATTAAACTTCTCAAGATTACTTAAATCTCTACTACTTTTAGTAAAGTATTCTTTAATTAAATTACACCAATACTCAATACTCTTTAACGTTTTATTTTTATTAAAGTACTCGAGTAATTTAGAATCATCTCCCGATTTAACAGACTCAAGATAATCGTTTATTTCTGACAAACTACTAAATGGTTTATCACTTAAAAACCTATACATATTTCTTGAGGCTATTAGTAAGTTTTGATAATACTTAAATTTATTCATATTAACATTATGTTTAACTTTGGATTTAGAATGTTCAGTATTAACAACTTGTTTGTTTTGTACTCTACTTTCTATTGATTTTGATTTTGTTACACCTACAGATGGTTTGATTGCACTGCTATCTTTACTATTACAAGTATTATTTTCAATTTGTCTTTTATTATTTCTTTGTTCAAGATCTAAATTACTAGCATCAGTATCAACTTCACTTTCTATTGACAAATATGCAACTAGTGCATAACGTTTGAAATAAGTTATTGCAGACCCCACAAGCTGAGACCACGTATTTTGACTTTTGATTCCAATAGATTTCAATTCCTCTATATATAGAGGTGTATCAAATGAATATTCATACCCACTAGAATTATAAAATGTTGTTGTAACAACACTGATTGTATTATTCCCTATAACCTTACAAGTTGGAACTTGTACAAAATCAATATCTAGATTATTTTCCTTAATAACATTCTTAACTTCTCTTACTATTTCATTAAAATCTTGATACTTATATCCATATCCATTAAGATTTTTGTTCACTCCATCCAAACTCATCCTCAAAGTTTTAAGGTTATTTAAAAAGTCTATTCTCTTTTGATTCATTGTTGTATTTTTGTTATTAATTTTTATTTCTTCATTTTTCATATTTAAACTCCTCTCTATCACTTTTATATATGGATATATTATATAACAAAAAAATTTTCTAAACAATATTTTTGCAAACTTTTATTTTTGATATTATTATTTTTGACAAATATGCAAAATAAAAAATATTTTTACTAATTATGGATTTACTTATTACTAATAATTGGGTTATTATTACTAGTAATAAGCAATAAAAAGGAGTTCAACAATGAAAACTATAAAAGCTATCAAAAAGCTCGAAACACAATGCAAAAATAAATACCAACACAAACTAATAGTATTAATATCAACAATTGATTATACCAATCACAAATATGAAAAATATACACAAAGTGATCTACTTTATTACTTTAATGGCAACTTAAAACGTAACGGACAGAAAGAAACTACTATTAAAACACTACAAAAATATCTATACAAATTAGGCAAAGAATTTAAAGTAACAAATAACTATTATCAACATTTAGGAATTAATATGGGTACTGAAGTTTATTATGAACTCAAATACAACAAAAAAGAATGTAATAGATTAATAAATAAAAGTTTCAAAATAAAAAAAGAAAAAAGATTCCAAAAGCGCGTTAATGAACATTTTAAAAGCAAATTCAATAAAGAGGGGAGTGTAGAAAAAGCGGAGTCTTTATATAATAAATATAATAAGAATAAAAAAGAAGAAAAGTGTACAAGTCAAATCGAAGATTTTCAATTGAAGAAATATGCAAATAAATGTAATTTTAAGACGAGATTCTTCTATAATATTCTTAAACTTAATTTAGAAAAAGAAGTAAAAGTTGACTTATTGAGGAAACTGAAGAATGCTGAGAATGCAATAGAGAGATGCTATATTGGAGATACTAAAAGGGGAGAAGATAAAAGATGCGTAACATTGAAAGAGAAACAAGAGAAGCTTTCATTGGTGTTAGAAAGTGTAGTAACGGAATTAAAAAATGAAGGATATGATAGTGCAGATTTAGAAGCCAAGATGGGGTCTATATATGAAAAATATAGACCCAAGCCCCATTTTATTATAGAACAAGAGAGATATGGGGATTTGAGCGTCATTGTTGCGAATTTAAAGAAGACGGTCAAAAAAACAGAAAATCTGAAATCACAATATGAAGATCTTAAAAACAATATATTTAGCATACTACTTGATCAATTGAGACAAAAAGTAAAGATAGAAATTCTCATACCAAAATTGAAAGAGTATTTAAAAAGGCAAGAGAAATTAGAATATAAAAAGGTATTTAATAACCAGTATTACTATGAACTTTTAGATTTGATAGAAAACCAGAAGGAACATTTAAAACACTCTGAATTTAA
>NZ_AYOU01000013.1 GCF_000500065.1 Borrelia hispanica CRI
ACTTTATTCATATCTCTTCAACCTTCTAAATTAACAAAAATTAATTTAGCTTAACATAAACTTTATAACAAAATAATAATTTTACAAAATCAATCAAAAAAGCTTATAAATATATATCCAAAGAAAAATATCATTTATAATTCATAAATAAGGAGAATATTATATGAATAAAAATAAAAGTATATTAATACTTTGCATTATATTATTATATAATTGTAATGCAAATAAAACCCCATGTCAAAGAATGCCTGACTCTGTACAAACTACTAAATCTCAAGATAACTTATTAAAACCTCAAGATCTAGAAAGCAAATTCCAAAAACATGCTCATATAACTTTAACTACTGAAGAAAAAATGAAATTTGAAATATTCATATATGCTCTTAATATATCTAAAAAAGATAGATCAGCATTTTACAAGAGACTTAAACAAGATAAAAATAAAAATCAAGAATTGCAAAATTTATTCAACAAATACGAGAAATTTCGTTCTTGGATCTTAGATGATAAACATATACAAGAACAAAAAGAATTAAGTAAGGCATTTAATTACGCATATAATCATATATTATATAATAAACTAAAAAGATTTGACAATGATCAGACTACTATGCAATACATCGAAGGAGCATTTTACTATTATTTACATGATAAATATAAAGACAATCATCACTATGACGGAAAGCTGTATGGGAATACAAACTCAGGTTTCCCTAATAACTATGTAAGCTTATTTTTTGAGCATTTTATACATACAATAATTAAAAAATACGACAATAATAAAGAAATATTTCAAGCAATAAAAAACGAACTTGAAGATAAAAATAGTAAAATCTATGCAAATACATTAAACATGTTGTCATAATAAAAATTAATAATAAAATAAATTGTTAATTTAAAATAAGTAAACATTTAGCAACTACGATTTCGTAGTTGCTAATTATATAATAATCAAAGTAATTCATACCACATAACAATAATCGCTATATATTTTAAAATCACAAATATCTATTAAAATGAGGAGATTTTATATGGAAATAACCAATTTCACCTTGATTTTATTACTACTAATGAGCAGTTGTAAACAAGATAATAACACAAATAAAGGAATTAAGAGCAGAAATAAAAGAGACTTAGAACAACAAGTAGAAGCACAAAAAACACCTGAAGAAAACTTGAGAGAAAAATTAAGTGAAAGTCAAATCAAAGGTCTAGATTTTTTAAAAGAAGCTTTAAGTAGCGACTCTGAATTTAATAAATTTTTAAATGAAGACGAATCTAAAATAAAAGATGCTCTTGATCACATTCAATCAGAACTTGCAAAGTGCACAGGAGATGACGCAGCTGGTAAAAAAACACATTTAAAGAAGTAGTAAAGGGTGCTTTGAAAGAGGGCTTAGATAATTTGAAAGGACAATCAAATAGCACTTGTGGAAATAATTAATCAGACCATCAACAGAATTTAAAAACAAGATTTAAGAAAGAAAGTACCAAGATATTTTCATAAAAGTAAAAGTATAAATAAAAAGATTTAAAAAAGGTATAAGTAAACAAAATGTTAACTTAAAGTTAACACAGAAGTGGGATTTAAAAAAAGGAAAGAAATATCTCTCATTGCAAACAGATGGATTGTTAAAATGAAATCTAGAAAGAATAGACAGCAAATTTTTAAGTATTTGTTAAAGCTACCACAAAGTTTACTAGATATTTTGTGCTGCACCCTTAAATATCAGCTCTTCTGATTAAAACACATACTTTAAACATTAAATTTTGCATACAATGGAAAGACATATAATTTGACATAAATTAAGAGTATTTGCTAACATATTTATACATAATTTTACTTATTTTTATAGCATTTAGTTAAC
>NZ_AYOU01000014.1 GCF_000500065.1 Borrelia hispanica CRI
TCTCCTGTGCACTTTGCAAGTTCTGATTGAATGTGATCAAGAGCATCTTTTATTTTAGATTCGTCTTCATTTAAAAATTTATTAAATTCAGAGTCGCTACTTAAAGCTTCTTTTAAAAAATCTAGACCTTTGATTTGACTTTCACTTAATTTTTCTCTCAAGTTTTCTTCAGGTGTTTTTTGTGCTTCTACTTGTTGTTCTAAGTCTCTTTTATTTCTGCTCTTAATTCCTTTATTTGTGTTATTATCTTGTTTACAACTGCTCATTAGTAGTAATAAAATCAAGGTGAAATTGGTTATTTCCATATAAAATCTCCTCATTTTAATAGATATTTGTGATTTTAAAATATATAGCGATTATTGTTATGTGGTATGAATTACTTTGATTATTATATAATTAGCAACTACGAAATCGTAGTTGCTAAATGTTTACTTATTTTAAATTAACAATTTATTTTATTATTAATTTTTATTATGACAACATGTTTAATGTATTTGCATAGATTTTACTATTTTTATCTTCAAGTTCGTTTTTTATTGCTTGAAATATTTCTTTATTATTGTCGTATTTTTTAATTATTGTATGTATAAAATGCTCAAAAAATAAGCTTACATAGTTATTAGGGAAACCTGAGTTTGTATTCCCATACAGCTTTCCGTCATAGTGATGATTGTCTTTATATTTATCATGTAAATAATAGTAAAATGCTCCTTCGATGTATTGCATAGTAGTCTGATCATTGTCAAATCTTTTTAGTTTATTATATAATATATGATTATATGCGTAATTAAATGCCTTACTTAATTCTTTTTGTTCTTGTATATGTTTATCATCTAAGATCCAAGAACGAAATTTCTCGTATTTGTTGAATAAATTTTGCAATTCTTGATTTTTATTTTTATCTTGTTTAAGTCTCTTGTAAAATGCTGATCTATCTTTTTTAGATATATTAAGAGCATATATGAATATTTCAAATTTCATTTTTTCTTCAGTAGTTAAAGTTATATGAGCATGTTTTTGGAATTTGCTTTCTAGATCTTGAGGTTTTAATAAGTTATCTTGAGATTTAGTAGTTTGTACAGAGTCAGGCATTCTTTGACATGGGGTTTTATTTGCATTACAATTATATAATAATATAATGCAAAGTATTAATATACTTTTATTTTTATTCATATAATATTCTCCTTATTTATGAATTATAAATGATATTTTTCTTTGGATATATATTTATAAGCTTTTTTGATTGATTTTGTAAAATTATTATTTTGTTATAAAGTTTATGTTAAGCTAAATTAATTTTTGTTAATTTAGAAGGTTGAAGAGATATGAATAAAGTCAAGAAATCATTTGATGATTATATTGTGTATTTTAATGAAGGGAAGCTTAGTGATGCACAGATTAGTAAAGAGATGGGTGTAAGTCGTGTTAATGTATGTAAAATGAGACGTAGATGGGAGTCTAGAGAAAGCAATAATTTAGAAGAACATCCAAAAGTAACAATTAGTGAAGAAACTCTAAATAATGTGTTAATTCGTGCATCAGAACATAGTGCACAATCAAGTAGTATTAAAAGCCAGCTTCATATGGCTAGAAATAGATTGGGATTAAAATTTATTGCGTCATTTATAGTTTATTTAGATTTGGAGTTTAAATCATACAATCAAGAAATAAAGGTGTTAGAGAGCAAAATTGAAAGACTTAAAGAAGAAATTAATAATGAAGATGATCAAGATCTTAATAATAAGCTATGTGAACTTGACGAAGTTAAAAGAGCAAAAGAACTTAAAAAAATGGAATTGTATTACCAAGCTATGCTTAAATTAAAAGCAACTGATTTTGAATCACAAGTTAAATTTAAAATTTAAAGGATTATGTTGTGAATATATATGATCTACCTCTTTTTAAAAAGATGCAAAGAGAATATAAGCGTGAATTTGGGATTGATATTGCGTCTTTTATTAAACCAAAACCAGTAGTTGTTGATTTTAAAAGCTTTGAAAATAAGTTCTTAAATAAAAAACAACTTAAGGTATTAAGTGATATTGAAAAGAATAATCAAAACAAAGTTATTTTATCAGGTGGAATTGCAAGTGGTAAAACATTTTTGGCTTGTTATTTATTCTTAAAAACTTTACTTAAAAATAGGCATCTTTATGGGAAAGATACCAATAATTTTATATTAGGCAACTCACAGAAGGCATTAGAAATTAATGTTACAGGCCAGTTTGAAAAGCTTGCTAATATGCTTAAAATACCTTTTGTTCCTAAATATTCAAATACGTCATATTTTGAAATCGATTCTTTAAGAATTAATTTATATGGTGGAGATAAAATAAGAGACTTTGAAAGATTTAGAGGATCGAATTCTGCTGTTATTTATGTTAATGAAGCAACAACTCTTCATAAAGAGACATTAAAAGAAGCGCTTAAGAGACTAAGAATCAAACCAGAGTTTATTATTTTTGATACTAATCCTGATCATCCAGATCATTATTTTAAAACAGATTATATTGACAATAACACGATATATTCTACATATAATTTTACAACATATGATAATGAGGCAATTTCAAAGGAATTTATAAAGACCCAAGAAGAAATTTATAAAGACTTTCCAACATATAAAGCCAGTGTATTACTAGGAGAATGGGTTGCAAATAATGATGCTATATTTCGTAATATTAATATTATTAAAGACTATGAATTTAAAAGTCCTATAGCTTATTTAGATCCTGCATATAGTAGTGGTGGGGATAATACTTCTCTTTGTGTTTTAGAGAAGGTGTCGGATAAGTATTATGCATTTATATTTCAAGATCAAAAACCAGCTGTTGATCCATATGTTATGAATACAATAAAGGTAATAATGGAGAATTTAAATGTTAATACACTTTATATTGAAGATAGAGATGATATTAAAGGAGCTGGGGCTTTGACACGTGAATATGTTAAACTTCGAGATAATATGCAAAATTACTTTAGAATTGCACCAACAAGACCTAAAACAAATAAACACGCAAGGATTGTTTCTTTATTAACACCATTTACTTATAACAAGATGCATTTATTAGATTATAGTAGTCGTTCTGTATTTCGTGATATTTATTCATATAATGGAGATGGCCGAAGTCATGATGATGCTCTTGATGCATTATCAGCTGCATATTTAATTATGTCTTTAAATTATCGTGATAGAAGTCAACATTTTACTAAATTTACTTTCATTTAACGTATAAATTATTGTATAATAATTACATAAGGAGATTCTTTATGGAGTATATGCAAATGGAACCTGTAATTACGAGGCAGATGGTATTCAATGAGCTTGTAAAAGCTGGTATTAATAGAGAGATTGCGGACGATTTATCTTATAGATACTATAAAAATGAGCTTACTATTAAAGATCTTCAATATTTAGAAAGTAATTTTAACCTTAAACTGGAAATATTAGAGCGTGGCTTAAGATCTGATATTGAAAAAGCTAAAGATGTCCTTGATAACAAAATAGATGCTAAATTTACAGAACTTGATAATAAAATAGATACTAAGTTTACAGAACTTGATAACAAAATAGATATTGTTAGGAAAGATATTGAATTGAACAAAATGGAACTTAATAGTAAATTAAAATTACATGCATGGATGTTTGGAACCATTATTACCATTAATGTAGGAATATTTATAGCATTAATATCTATGCTATATGCATTGTTTATAAAGTAAATTAAATAAGTAAATATCTCTTCTATATAAAGAATAGGTTTAATTTTTTTGCAAATTTTTATAATTTTTGCTATTATTTTTTAGCAAAAATAAATAATTGATCTATAATTATTTTTCGTATATTGAATAAGGTTGTAAAGGTTGGAGAGATAATGAAATACAATTTTAAAATCAATTCTTATGAATGATACAGACATTCAATATTTTTTAGGAATTATATAAATAATGTTGCAGAAGACGTCCTGCACAATGGAATTACTTTAGAAGGCATTTATAGTACTGCTTGCTTTAAGTAATATTGAAGATACGTTAGATAATCTAAAAGTAAAACTTAAAGAAGCACTATTGAATTGTATTATATATATGAGATATGATAGTGGAGTAGGCGAAAGGGAACAATTTGTGGGTTCGATAGCAAATTTAGGAAAAGGATTTTTGGAAGTTTTTGTAAGTTTTGGGGATATGATTACAGGGACATTGGTAATAAAGGCGGAGACTAAAAAAAGTGAAATTGTTGCATATTTTAGTAAAATAGCGATTAGGAATACAGTAGATGAAGGATTAAAAGGGATTAATGAGGTATTAGGAGAAATTAAGCAAGGAGAAAGTGTTGCAGCTAAAGTTATTAAGTAAGTTGAATTAGTATACATTTGAATATAGTTAAAATTATTAGATAAGAATGCTGGAAAGGGAGCAATAAAGCTCTCTTTTTTTGTTTACAGCATGATATATGTCATATGAATCATCATTTTTATATAGATATTTTTATGAATTTTCTTTTATTCATTTATTTATTCATTCATAGCTGTATGCGTTTTATGTTTTTTGTCTTAGTAGTATTAGAAGGAAAGCTAATAAAGTTAAGACGCGAAAAGAGCGAAGAAAGCTAAAAAATAAGAAATAAATAAAAAAAACAAGGAGGCGAAGGAAAGGAATGAAAGAGAAGAAAGAAATAGGAAAGATAGAAGAGTGTATAAGCGAGTATAGAGAGAAGGGAAGAGAGAAGGGAAGAGAGAAGGGAAGAGAGAAGGGAAGTAAAAGAGGATTAAAGGGGATAAGAATAAGAGAAGTAATGATGGTGATGGTGATGATGGTGGTGATGGGATGTAGTAGTGGAGGAGTAAAGGGAGGAGAAGGGGCAGCAGGAGGAGACGGGAGTGGATTAAGTGGAGCAATGATGGAAGTGGGGAGGAGTGCAGAGAATGTTTTTTATGCATTTATAGAGTTAGTGTCGGATGTATTGGGCTTTACTGCAAAAACAACTACAAAGAAAGAGGATGTAGGAGTATATTTTAGCAGCCTAGGTGTGAAACTTGGGAAAGCATCAGAAGAGTTAGAAGAAGTAGCAGAAAAAGCAGCAGATAGTTCTAAATCTCAAGAAATTAGAGGGGCAGTTGATGAGGCTAAGGCTACTTTAAGCAAATTAAAAGGGCATGTAGAATCTTTAGGACAAGTAGGCGATACTAATGTAGTAGGTTATGCAAATAATGTTCAGGGTACAGGAACAGCCCCAGACGATGCTCAGTTAAAAGAAATGTTTAGAGCATTAAAAGGAATAGTTAAGATAGCAACAGATGTGGGTGTTAGGGCATTAGAAGCTGGAGCTACAACATTAACAGTAAATGGAGTAGATAATAAGGATGGAGCTAAGATATTGGCTACAAGTGGTGGTAATCCAGCAGCAACAGATGCAGGTAAAGCCGCAATAATATTAGCAGCAGTAAGTGGAGAGGAAATTTTAAAATCAATAATTGAATCACAAGAAAGTGATGCAGCACTAACAGCTAATGCAGATGAAAATACAACTTCATTGAAATTTGCAAAAGGAGGATCAGATGCTCACCTAGCAGGAGCTAATACTCCAAAAGCAGCAGCAGTAGCAGGGGGAATAGCGCTACGATCATTGGTTAAGACAGGTAAACTAGGAGCAGGAGCGGCAGCTAATAATGCAGGAGGAGAGAAAGAAGTACAAGGAGTAGGAGCAACTGCAGTAAATAAGTTATTAGTAGCAGTAGAGGATATAATTAAAAAGACAGTAAAGAATGTTCTTGAGAAAGCAAAAGAAAAAATAGATGAAGCAAGAAAGCCAAAAACAGCAGAGTAGTAAATAATACAGATATCTGGAATTAGATTATTTAGGAATAAGATTAGAAGGTAAGCTTAGAGATTTATCTAGGTTTACTTCTTTTTTGTTGTAAGGAAAAGAAGGAGGCATGTGTAATAAGGAAGAAAATAAAAAACATAAAAGCTATAATAACTTTATTTTTAATAATAGGATGTAATAGTGGGGTAAAAGATCCAGAGAAAGTGTTTTTGAGTGATATGGTAAATTTAGGGAAAGGATTTTTAGATGTTTTTGTGAGTTTTGGGGATATGGTAAGTGGGACATTGGGGATAAAGGCGGAAACAAAGAAAGAAGATATAGGGAGATATTTTGGTGATATTGAGAATAGTATGCAAACTGTTAAAGTAAAGTTAAGAGAAATTTTAGAAAAGAATGGGAAATATGAGAAAGTTAGGAAGGTAGTTGAGGAGTTTATTAGTGGGACTATAGATAAGATAGCTGAAGGAGTGAAGGAAGCAGCTTTGGGAGCTAGTGGTGGTGTGGGGAGTGCTAAGGCAAATGAAGACGCTAAACCAGCAGAAGTAGCAAGTGTTAAATTTCTGGTGAAAGGAATTTAGGAAATAGTAGAAATTGTTTTAAAAGAGAAGGGAGATGCAAAAGCTGATGTTACTAAAGGTGATAGAATTATCTTTAAATTGAAAACAGGCTACAATTATATATAGCCTGTTTATAAATATATAAAATAATAATTTAATACTACTCCTTCCTAATACAAAGGACCATTCCTATCAATAGCGCTTTTAACTGTCTTAAGAGAATCTTTCATTCGTAAAATTGGAGTTATTATTTCTTTATATGCTTCGTATAGATGAGTTTTTTCTTGGATCTTTGAAATTAAAGATTGCACTTCTGTTTCGAGTTTATCCACTCTTTACTTTGCATGCATTTCCTGTATATATACAAAATTTGTTGCTGTTTTTGCACTTACTTGAATATAGTTTAATAACATTTTAAGATCTCTTTCAAGTTTTTCTTTTGTAAACCCTTTAACCTCTTCTCTAGCTTTGTTTTTGGTAACAATATCCCCAGGATATGAATAATGTATTTTAGTTTGTTTTTCCTGAAATAGTATATAATTGTCATATATTTATCAATTGTATCACTTGCTAAACCTACATTATATCTAACACCTTCCAGATAGGAATTATAACGATTGTTTAGACTTGTTTTTTTTTCGTCATATTCTTCATATTCATCATCTTCCAAGTAATATTTATCATAATCTTCTTTTTCTATTTTATCAGTATATGAAATAGGGCTTGAACCCGAAACATATTTTGGTCTTAAATCAGAGTCTATAGTAAAATCAATTACATTACTTTCAACAGTTGCTTTTAATTCACCACTTTCACCTTTAAAGAATGTTGAAGTTCCATAAATCACATTTTTTCATTCTCATCAGAATCATACATTTTTGGAGCTTCAGTGACTGTACTTTCACTTTTTACATCTTCTTGTTTTTGTTTTTTTTCGTCACCAACTTCATATGTTGTATCTAATAATTTAAAATTTGAACGACCTTTTTCATTAGAAATGACATTATTTCTTTTAAGACTACTGTCAAATCTCTCTTCTTCTTACTACACTATCTTGTTGCAAATCATCCTTAAAGCCGCTATTCATATCATTTAACACTACATTTTTTGTGTAAGATTATCATCACTAATTCTCTTGATACGAGGAGCAGATAGTTTTTTCTTAACAATCTTTTTCTTTTTTTTAGTAGAAATTTTAACAGATTTTTCACTAGCATCTAAAACAGGATCAATCTTATTAAATGAGTCAATAGATTTTTTTGAATTTTATCGTTAAAAATTAAATCACAACTGATAAGACTCAAAAGTAATCTCCAAGCAAAATATTTATTTTTGGTTTTTATTTTTATCTCCTTTAAAATTAATAATAAAAATACAGCAATTTGAATAAAAATCAAGAAAGTATACCTTTATAAAGAGTAACCATTATACTATTTAAATTTTCCTTCATTACTAAAATTTGCTTTTATGCAATCCTTAACGTCTTTTAAGCATTTATTATCAACTTTTTCCTTATGGTAATACATCATGCATTTTCAATAATTTGGGTATAGGTAGTATAAGCAAATCAGCAGCAGAGCAGAGGAGCGTAAAACTAATAAAATACAAAATAAACACTTAAATTATAAAAATAACAATTAACATAATTTTATTTTATTTTTATTTTTTTATTTGACAATTAATATGCACTACTTGTTTATGGTAAATTTCAAAAAAAGCAAAAATACTCATAAGAACATTCCTGTTTGTAGATA
This sequence comes from Borrelia hispanica CRI, assembly GCF_000500065.1. Classification (NCBI taxonomy): domain Bacteria; kingdom Pseudomonadati; phylum Spirochaetota; class Spirochaetia; order Spirochaetales; family Borreliaceae; genus Borrelia; species Borrelia hispanica. Next base: position 8,139 of record NZ_AYOU01000014.1, read on the forward strand.
CTTAAAAAATTTTGAATATGAGACCCAACCAAAGCTAGTATTTAATACTTAATTTTTATATTCTGTCTCAAAGATATCTTTGACCTTTTGAAAGTTGTTTATTTCAGGCTACATTTTTTCTGTTAGGCAATTCAGACGAGAAAGTAAAAAATAATCTGGGTCACATGAATTATCAATAATTTCAGTTCTAAAAAAGATTTTTTTTTGTGAAACTGATATAAAAATTTAAAATTTGTTAAAATGTTTTTTTGAGACAAAATTGAGAAAATATTTTGTTTTTTGAAAAATTCAATATATACTTTCTATTTTAGATATAAATTATTTGAAAGGAGGCTTAGATGAGAAAACCATTAAGTTTATTGGTTATTACTACTTTTTTATTTAACGGATGCTATTTGGATGATAAATTCATAGTCGAGGGTAAAGATATTTTTAGGGGCAAAGGTGCATTAATTTTTAATTCTGTGACCAATAGTATCTTAGGCGATCAAAAAGTTCAGTTACCACAAGAAAAGGATAAGATTGATTCAAATGTTAACAGTCAGGATGATTATCTTGCATCAGGATGGTATAAAGTAAGTGGATTTTTTGGAGGTTTATTTCTTGAAGGTGCACAAGGAGAAGCAAGTAGTGTAAGTAACTTAAATGGATTTGCTGGAGGTGGACTTATGAGAGGTATAGAACAAGAATCAAATAACTTTAGTGTTGATTTTTCTGAGGATTTTTTATCTGGCATGAGTGGACAAAATAGTAGTTTGATTAGTGAAGAGGAATATTATTCAAATAATATTTATTTATTGGAGGACTCTTATAACTCTATATCTGGTTTAAGTGGGCAAAATAGTAGTAGTTTGGTTGATGAAGAGGACTTTGATATAGAAATTAATCCTAATGATAATAGAGGTAAAATAAAGGAATACTTTGGTCAATTAAAAAATAAGTTGGTAACTTTTAATAAAGGAGTTAATAGTGCAAGTATTGACAAAATGATAGCCGCTGTAGGCAAATTAGCTGATGCTACTGGTGATAATAATATTGGTATTGGAGAAATTAGTGATAGCAGTACTAAGTCTTCTGTTATTTCTGATAGAAAAAGTGTTCAAGATATGATTGTAGGAATTAAAACAATAATTGAGATTGCAGAGGAATCTGGTGTAAAGCTTTATGAAAATAAAGATATTTTTGATGATATTCCTGTTATTGCATCAAGTAACACTACTGCAATTGCTGTGCTTAATGGTGGTAGTGGTAAGAGTTTTAATGATGGTGGTGTTGGTGTAGGGGCTGGTTCTGCGCTTGTTACAGAAGTAAATAAAGCAAATGCATGGTCAATGCTTGATAAGATAAAAAATGCTAAGATAGCAAGTGGCATTATTAGCGAAAAGGATTCTAATGATGCAGGAGAGTTGATTACTGGTTATACTAGTGATGATAAAGGTGCTAGTGCAAAAAGTAATGCAGACTTGGCAGCAGCTGTTGCATTGAAGGCAATGAGTAAGAGTGGTAAATTTGCAGCTTATAAGGGTGCCTATAATAATAATGATGATATTGCAAAAGTTCAAGAAGCAGCAGTTAATGCTGTTAAAAAGGTATTAAATGTGCTTGATTCAATTATTACTCAAACATTACAAAGAATAAGTAAATAAATCTTGAGATATTTGGAATTAAATCTTTATATAAAGATGGAAATTTATGTGAGAAGTGTTTTGAAAAAACGCTTCTCACTTTTTATAGCGGTATATATACTTTTTAATCATTATATAAAAATAATAACAAAGTATTTTTGGTAATAAAACTGATTTTAGAAATAAAGGAGTATATTCTGGTTTCGTAGTAGTATTGATCTGAAACAAGTTTTACTCTTTTTATTTGAATGACTTTCTAACTATATGTTGACATTGATAATTTACAGACAATTGCAACTGTTATGTCTAATATTGGTAATTAAGTTGAAGGAATGTTTACTAGCAAAAATTCAGCAATTAAACGTGGTGAGGTTTGTTCTTTAATTAATATGGGATATTTAAAAAATTAAAAGTATTTATGATAAAAAATGTATTGCCAATAATGGTTTTATTTACTATAA
>NZ_AYOU01000015.1 GCF_000500065.1 Borrelia hispanica CRI
TCTTTTATTTCTTGAAATTTTTGTTCCAATTCTAATAAAGATTTTTCATCATATTCATACGAATTTCCCATAATACTGTACAATATTTTTTGAGAATCTTCTAAAAGTTTACTTATAGCGTCAGCTTTAACCTCTTGCTGATATTTTTGTGAAATAATCTTTTTTAAATTAATAAAATCTCCAAAAATCGCCAAAATTTCATTCATTATATCTGATTGCTTTTCTTTTATTATTCTGTCAATCCAACAAAACACATCATCCACATAATAATTTATATCTGATTGCTTTTTTTCTTTTATCATTTTAAATGAATCATTTTCTTTTACTTCTCTATTATCTTCAGTTTTCACCTTTTCTTTTTCTTCACCCACTACTATTTCTTCTTTAAGATCATCTTCTTCAGTATCTTCTTCTTTAGTTTCTACTGTTACTTCCTCTACTGTTTCTACTTTTTTTTCATCTTTTCCTACTACTTCATTTTCATCTTTTTTTTCTTCCTTCACAGTAGCATTTTCATTAAAATTCTCTTTTTCATTCTCAACAACAGATCTTCTCCCTCTTTTCTTAGATGTTTCACTATCAAAGTGTTGTAAAGATTCACTATTCTCTTCAATAATATCCTTATTAAAATCCAATATAGAACTAGAATATTTCTCTATATATTTATCAAAAAAATCCTTCTAAAGCTCCTTTGTCCTCCCCAAAGAATAAATCACAACTAATAAAACTGAAAAGCAAAAACTTAAAAATTTGTCTTATTTCAACCCCCATTAATTATCACCAAATTAATAAATAAATCTAAAATAGCAACAATTATTAATTACTATTTTAAAGAAATTTATAGATAAAATGCAATTATTTAAGGTTTACATATTAAACAAAATATAATATAAAGCAAAAATTTCTATTTTCAATGATTAATGACTTTAGCATTCAATTTCCTTGCAAATCGAGCACTCAAATTCTTATCCTCAAAATTAAATATAAAATAAGAGATACAAAGAGCTTATAACTCTCAGTATCTTTCCTTTATAACTTTATTTATTTTTTCTAAAGCCTATTATCACCAAGCAACGAACTATCATTAGTAACACTAGCCAATTTGCTTAAATTATCAATTAGTTGCTCAAAAAACTCCATTTGCTATTTGAACTACATCTTCAACTATCTTAATTGTGCTCCCATCAGCATTTTTAGCCTTAGATATTTTAACTTTTAAACTCGTTTAATTTATTTTTAGTTGTTGTAAGTCCATCTCCAATCTTCTTAAAGTGTTCTCCCACCTTACTTCTCTTATCTCCCGCTTTAACAATACTAAATCCAAATACATCCCCAACAGCATTACCAAAACTAGCAAAAATCTCCTGAAATTCTTCTCCGATCGCAACTAATGACTCTAAAAAACTATTCTTAGCTTCCAAGTTTACCTTCCCCTCTTCTCCCTTTACTTCCCCCACTATTACCCTCCCATCACTATCATCACCACCATCACCATTACCAATTTACTATTCTTCTCCTCTCCTCTCTTATCTCTCTCTTCCTTCTCTTCGCCCTATTATATTTCCTATTCTCATTTTCTTTCTTCCCCTCCTTATTTTTTTTACTTTGTCATAGCTTATCTTTAAAGAATTAGAGGCAAAAAATAAAATCAAACAAAAATTGATTTTATCACCATCTATTATCAACCTGAAAATACAAAATATTTATCATTGACTTTCTTATAATTTATAATATTTAATTTTTGTTAAAGATATCGGTATATTTTTTTTACATTCTAATTAAAAATATAGATAATTATCATTCAACTTTTTCAAATTACTAATATATTCCACAACAAGGATCAAAACTTAATTTTTGTTTGTACAATTTTATACAATAAACTGAATATTTTTAATTAGAACATACACATCAAATAACATACTATTAACAAAAACAAATAAGACCCCCTCACAATTACAGAGAGAAGTGTGCATATCAAATTATTTACTATACATATAAAATAAATTTTTTCTACCAAACTTCACTTAAAATACATTTATACAACAAAAATATAGGAAGATAGACTATTATTAATCTACCTTCCTTTGTATTTTAAATGATTATATAAATTACTTAATTGTTATCTAAAATAGCTATAATCCTATTAGATACTGCCTTCATTCCAGGAATTTTAACCTTAATAAGATCTTTATATTTTTTATCAATATGCTTTATCAATTTCTTGCTATCAGAATCAATTCCATCTGTCTTAGCTTTATAAGATGAAATAAGACTATCTACGGCTTTCCTCCAATTTAATTTCTGTAATTGAATTTCCTCAAGCTTTGATTTAATTTCTCTTAAATCAACAAGACTCAATTTATTAAGTTTATCTCTATTATTTTCTAATTTATTAATTATTCTCTCAAAATCAAACTGAAGAGCTACTACTACAGCATTCATTATATCGTAAATCCATGTACCCTTATTTGTATTATCCGCTTCTACTTTTTTAAGAATTTCTGCAAAATCTTTTATTCTTTCTCTATTGTATAATAAAGAGGAATAAAATAATCGTCTTATTTCCTTATTATCATCATGATCCAATGTCTTATTATTAACAGCATTTAACACAAATTTAAACACTTCATTCTTCATACCATATTGATTTGCATCTTCAACTTCAGCTTTATCTTGATTTAATAATCCCATAACACTATTAATATCATTTATAAGGGCAGATATTAATTCCCCTTTCTCATCTTTTATTACAGAATCTCCTTTTACTACTTTTTCAACAGAAACTTTATTAACAACATCTTCTTTTATTGGTTCATCACCTTGAACGTTATTCACAAAATCTTGAACATTATTTACAACATCTTTTAAAAAATTATCAGGTCTTCCTTTATTATCCAATAATTTAGAATCTAGATTACAAGATGCTAACCCCAAAACTAATAATATAAATAAATTTTTTCTCACAAATATTCTCCTTCTTTAAGAATTAATAATCACTATTACCAAATAGTAATGATTATTAATTAATAATATATATCACTTTATTTAAAATACAATTTTTTTAATTAAAATTACTATTTTTTTACATCCCTATTCTAAAATTATTTACTTATTAACAATTTTTTCTTTTAAAAAAGAGATATAGTATATTTCATTTGTTTTCTTAATTTTTCTGTTGAAGTAAATTTGAAGAGAACTGACGATAAAAAATAAATAAGATTGTATGTGTTATAAATTTATATTTAGAAAAAGAATTTTATATAGTTTGTTTTATAAAAACATCAATTAACACACAATTTACGAATTAATAAAAACAGTTAATATGCCGAACCCATATTAAGCAGAGTACTTATTATCAATTAATATCAATCTTAGAGTATTAAAATAAATTATACTAGTTGATATTAATCTACATTTTTTTATAATTTTGGTGATTGGTATAGGGTAACACTAAAATACTTAAGGTTTGCTTGTACCAGCCTTAACCGCCTCAATAGCTGCTAATATATCTGCACCAATTGCTGCATTTAATGCTACATTAGCCGCTTTTAAGCCAGTAGCAGCAACATTACCAGTAACATTAAATAACTTTGCAATTTCTTTAGAGTCGACAATTGTCTTATCAGCATTTCCTTTTGAATCAACTTTAACTTCCTTTGCTGCTTCATAGATTATACTAATACCCTCAACAAGACTCTTTACACTTACTGTATCTGCTGGCACTGCATCATTATTATCAGCAGTAGCACTAGCTATTTTATCGATAGCACCACCAGTAGCTCCCTTAATTTTACTTACACCATCAACTATCTTTTTCAAAGTATCAATTGCTTTGGTGATTATACCATCTGTTTTATCTTTTATTAAATTAAACTGTACATTACTCTTAAGACTCTCCAATTTACCTTTAATTACATTAACTGCTTCTCCAACCTTACCCAAGTGTTCTCCAACTTCTTTTTTAGTTGTATCTACATTAAAACCAAGCGCATCTTTTAATAACTCACCAAAAGATAAATAAGATTACTTAATGCTTCCCAATATACTCCAACAGAAAAATCAAAAAAAATAAATAAACGAAACTAACACATGATAAATTCACACTTAACAAAAAATATAAAGGAAATATATTAATTACTTAAATTAACAAGAAAACATCTCTCATGTACAACTTCACAAAGAACAAAAAAAGTGTCTACTTTGCATAAGTTTCTACAACGTCCTGTATTAAAAACTAAGGTAAATAATATTCTTTAAGTTCTTATACATGTTTAATATTTTCATAGTTAATTAATTTTACGAATTAATAAAAACAATTAGTGGTAGAGGATATGATTCTGATGAAGAAAACAGTAAAGAATATTTTTGAGAAAGTAATAAAGAGATGTATTAACTATCATAAAATTGAAACTTAAATGCAAGTAAACAAATATTTTTATAAAAACAAATTTATTATATTTAATATATATAATCTATATTAATATATAGACCAAGTAATTTACCAATTGACTTTTGATCGCTTTCTAATGTTAAGTTGTTCCACTCCTCCCAAAAACTAAAAAGTAAAAATAAAGCTATTATTATCACACTTACTTACTTTCCCTTATTTTTAATTATTATATTCATATTTAACTTCTTATTTTTATATATAACAACACAGAAGGCATCCTAAACTTATATCTAAGATAACCTTCTCATCATTTTACTTTTAAGTAATATAATCTAACTATTTATATTATTACTGAACTGCTGCTTTTGGAGCTCTTGCTTGATCTACTTCCTGCTTTACTTTATCAAGAACATTTTTTACTGTATTTTTAATTATTTCTTCTATTGCTATTAACAGCTTATTTACTGCGGCTACTCCTGCTGATTGTGCTACCTTATCATCATCATTATTATTCGCAGCTAATTTACCATCCTTAACTAAAGAGCGTAATGCTATTCCTCCTGCTACTGCTGCTGCTTTAGATGCATCTTGTGATAAATTAGCTCCATTACCTCCTTTTGCAAACGCCACCGCACTTGTATTTGCAGTTGCCTGACCTCCTACTCCTGTATCCGCATCACCCTCTGTTGACTTAACTATTGATGCCAGCATTTCCTTACCGCTTACACTTGCTAGTATTGCTGCTGCTTTACTTATATCTCCTGCTGCTGGCTTACCAGCACTATCTATAGCTAATATCTTAGCTCCATCCTTATTATTTGCACTACCTACTTTTACTGTTGTGTTTCCCGCTTCTGGCTTTGCAACACCTTCTTTACCAGCTGTGTCCACTATTCCTTTCAATGCATTATATGCTTTCTTTAATTCAACTTGACTTGCTGCTGTTCCTTCTTTATCACTTTCTGTCCAACCTACTAGCTTAGAATCACCTATCCCTTTTAGTGATTCTAAATGCCCTTTTAATATGCTTAAAGTAGCCTTAGCCGTATCAACTGCTGCTCTTATTCCCTTATTTAATACACCTTCTTTATCAACATCTACTGATGCTTTTCCTGCTACTTTCTCTAATTCGCCTGATGCAAAACCTATCTTTTCTCCTAGACTGTTAAAATACCTCCCTACATCTTCCTTTTTTGTATCTTTATTAACTTTAAATCCCAATACATCTGACATTAACTCTATAAATGCATAAAATGCCCTCTCTGCACTTCTCCCTACTTACATCATTGCTCCTCTTAATCCTCTCCCGTCTCCTCCTCCTGCGCCTTCTCCTCCCTTTACTCCCCCACTATTACATCCCCATCACCATAACTACCATCATCACCATCATTATCATTATTCCTTTTACTATTCTTCTCCCCATCTTCTCTCCTCTCTTTCCTCTCTCTATTTCTCTTCTCCCTTCTATTTTTCCTATTCTCATTTTCTTCGCCTCCTTGTTTTTTCTTACTTTATAGCTTTTTATAGCTTATTTGCTTTTCTTTTATTTACTTAGCTTATCTTTTAAGGACTAGAAGCAAAAAATATGATTTATATAGAAATAAATTTATATAACATATACAATACCGCAAATAAAAAAAAGAGAGCTCTCTTGCTCTCATTAACTAAGTTTTTATTTGAAAAATTCAACTATATTCTCAATTATCCTAATGATCTTACTCTTTTATTCATTAATTTTGGCAACAGACCCTTCTCCTTGTTTAATTTTTACTAATACCTCATTAATCCCTTTTAATCCTTCATCCACTCTATTCCTGATTGCTATTACCAATGTACTTAATACCTTATTTACTGCACTTGCTACTGTTCCATTCATTGCATGAGCTGATTTATCCTCATTACTTTTAGCCGCAAATCTACCATCTTTCGCCATCCCTCTCAATGCTATCCCTGCTGCTATTACTGCATCTTTCTTTGCATCATCTTTAATCTCTTTTTTATTAGCAACAGCTGGAGCAACAGCAATTTCAGCTGCATCTGTTGCTTTCTCAACTCCCTCAGCATTATTCACTGCAGGATTTTCTTTAGACTTCGCTATTGCCTTCAATATATCAGCACCACTTACAGATCCTATTGATGCACTCGCCTTAGCTGCCTCTGCTTCTGTTGCATCATCAGCAGTGTTACTAAACAACTTCCCAATATCCTTCTTATCATCCTCTGCGGTCTTAGTAGCTTCTGCACTACCTTCACCCTCACTCAACACTATTCCAACAATTGCCTTTATTCCTTTTACTAATGAAATAACAGATTCTTTATTAGCAGCCACTGCAGCCTGATTTTTAACAGCATTACCAATAAGAATACCATCATTAGCACCCTTTGCTGCTTCCTTTGCCCCTTCTTCGATCTTACTTATCTTCCCAATAAATCCCTCTATCTTCTCTTTCACCTTTTCATAACTTCCATGTTCTTCTAAAATTTTTACTAATTTCCCTTTCACTGTTTTCATAGTATTCTCAATCTTAGTAAAATAAACTCCTATATCACTCTTCTTTGTATCTGCCTTGATTCCTAATGTCTCCGTAATCATATCCCCAAAACTCACAAAAACATCTAAAAACCCTTTCCCTAAATTTACCATCTCACTCAAAAACACTTTCTCTGGATCTTTTACTCCCCCACTATTACATCCCATCACCACCATCACTACCATCACCATTATTCCCTTTACTATTCTTTTCATTCTATTCCCTCTCTCTCTCACTCTCTCTATCACTCTCTTCCCTTTTATTTCACCTTCTTTTACTTCTCTATTCATTTTCTTAGCCTCCTTATTTTTTCTTTCTTTTTAGCTTTCTTATAGCTTATTTATTAAGAATTAGAAGCAAAAAATATGACTTATATAACACATACAATCTTGAAAATAAAAAAAGAGAGCTCTCTTGCTCTCATTAACTAAGTTTTTATTTAAAAAATTTAATTACATTCTAAATTTTACTAATTATCTTATTCTTTTATTCATTAATTTTGGCAACAGAACCTTCTCCTTGTTTAATCTCTCCTAACATCTTATTAATCTCTTTTAATCCCTCATTCACTCTATTCCTGATTCCTATCACCAATGTACTCAATACCTTATTTACTGAACTTGATACTGCTCCATTGACTGCATTTGCTGATTTCTCTTCATTTTGCTTAGAAGCAAACTTACCATCCTTTGCCATTGCTCTTAATGCTATTCCCGCTGCTATTACTGCATCCTTCTTTGCTGATTCTACTGCAACTTCTTTTTTGTCATCTTTAGCCGGAGCAATAGCAATCTCTGCTGCATTTTTTGCTTTATCAATTTCATCAACATTAACAGCTTCAGAGGACTTAGCAATAGCTTGTAATATATCAGCACCACTTACTGCCCCTACTGATGCACTCGCCTTAGCTGCCTCAGTATCTTGAGCTCTATCATCATTTTTCTTTGCAAATAACTGTCCAACTTTCTTCTTATCAGAATCAATTGTCTTATCAGCTTTTTCATCTCCTTCATTCTCTTTCAAAACTACACCAACAATAGTCCTAATACCCTTAACAAGTAAATTGACACTTGTAGTGTCCGCCGCTACAGCATCCTGACCTTCTTTCACAGCATTTCCAATAGCATCACCACCAGTAGCCCCTTTTGCAGCTTCTTTTGCTCCCTCAGCAATCTTATCTACAGTCCCACTAATAAACTGCTCAACAACTGTTTTAACTTTTTCATATTGCCCATTCTTTTCTAAAATTTCGTTTAACTTTGCTTTAGTAGTTTGCATACTCTTCTCAATATCACTAAAATATTTCCCTATTTCACTTTTCTTTGTGTCCGCTTTTATTCCCAATGTCCCTGTAATCATATC
>NZ_AYOU01000016.1 GCF_000500065.1 Borrelia hispanica CRI
TTGACCTTTTCTATAAATTTTTTTATTTTAGTTTGGATAGGTTCAATAGCCAATTTTATTTGTGGAGTTAAAGCATTGTCTAATATTTCCATGTTTTTAGTATAAATATGCTCATATTCCAAATAGAATTGGTGTAATAATGAGAATGCATGATTGTCACGTCTGTCAAAAGTAGCATCTTTAAAATTGAATAATGAATCAATTAAATTTGAGATTGCATTTAAAGATGCGTCTAAAGATTCTTTACTCAGTATCATATCTGACCCCCATCATTATTATCATTATTATTTTGTTTATTTTTGTTTTTAAATTTGTCTGTTAAGATATGTAATATATCTTTAAGCACAGGTTTAAGTAAGAGTACAGTACCCAAAATTAAACCAGAAATAATTAATAACTTAGTACCATCAATATCAAGTAAAAGTTGTATTAAATTATTTGTGTCAATGTCATTCATATGAGCTTTAACCTCTCCTTTGAAAATTTGTATTTATAACTATATAGCTAAAAATTAATTTTTGCTATAAATATAAAGATAATATTTTAAAGCTTAACAAGTCTAGGAATTGTGTCGTAATTTGTTGAGTATGAACGTTTTTGTATATACCAACCCTGAAACAAAGGGACAAAAGTATCTACTAAAGCATTTTTTGCACCAAGATAATATACTAATCCTTTGCCTGATTCACTAGCATATTGTGTATGTATTCGTTTTGCATACTTACTTCCTGATGCATTAATAGTGGCATCTACGACTATGTCTAAATAAATGGGTTTGTCATCATCAGATGAATAAAATCTTAATATAACATCTTTGTCTGAGTACTCTGAAGTCATATCTATGATATAGGCTCTTTTTCTAAGGTCGTATTCTGCAATTGAACTACTTGTAGTTCTGGTTTTTGATAAAGTGAAATCAGATGGTGGACCAAGTAAGTATTCAGGGATAGATGATTTTTGTAAGGTACCATAGCCATTTGTAGTAACAAAATAATCAGATTTATTTAGTCTGGAACTTGACATACTACTTGTAAGTCTGCTTTTTATTTGACTAAAAATATTAGAAATACTACTAGAATCGTCATTTAAAATTTTGGTAAGTATTTTACTATAAGCTTGTTCAATAAAGTTTTTATCATTAACAAGTTCTGTAGCAATAGTGCTTTTAATAACTTCTTTAAAATATTCAAGACC
>NZ_AYOU01000017.1 GCF_000500065.1 Borrelia hispanica CRI
TCAAGTCCTGAACCTGGTAAAGTTCTACATAAACAACTTACAGCACATTTTCTTAACATGAATACTGGCTTTTCTCTCCAAATAGGTGTGTTCTTAAAATACTCACTAAGTAAAACAGAAAAACTATAACGAATACCATCATCTGATTTGAAAAAAGCTGTACACTGCCAATCTTCTTGTATCGCCTTATTACCTTTAGAATCAATCTTAAGAGATTTAACCAATTTCTCTTCAAAGTCAAGATCATACTTGTTATATCCAGCTTCATATGCACGTATAAGCAATGTTTGATATGCTACTACAACTGTATAACGTCCATTGAATGGTATTACGTATGCTTCCTTCTTAAATGGATTTAATTTGTTTACTTGTAATAAAGTTAAAATTTCTCGTTCTGAATAAGCATCTATCTTTTTAAGATTATGCATAATCTTGTATGTTTCCCATACTTCTGCAATATTACTTGAATTCATTTTATCTATTATTACATCTACTGTATTTGGTGATTGATTTTTTAATATATCATTTTTACTCATATTTAATCTCCTATTAAGCATCATAAATGTAATATTACACTAAATAACATTTTTTGTCAATAATAATAACAAAAAAAACAATTCAAATATAATAAAAACATTAACTCTTCACTAGGCATTCTTCTAAAAGAATAACTAATGAAGAGTTAAAATCTACAATGGTGAAAAACTTAATAGGATGTGTAAATAATAAACACAAACCACATGTATATATATACATTCACATGTATACACCAAATACAAAATAAAATCAACTATCCTTAAAATATAACAAACATTTATGTCATTAAATACTTATATTATCTCTTAAATTGATTTAAAAGCTCCTCAAGTAAATCTTTTCTATTAATGAAAAGTTCATCTAATACAAAACTTGTAAACTTAGCATTTTTTTTGTAAAAATCATAACTACCTTGATTTTTAAGTTGAAATCTAAGTGGCTTGATCAAATTTTCTTTTGAACGCTTTTTATCTACATCTATTTTTCTAATTTTTCTATAAGCTGCTGCAAATCCAATTTGTTTAATCTCTTCTATATTTAAATCACCTGTCAATACTCTTTTATAAAGTCTTAAATACAAAAATGCTTGACTTCTTGCTATAACAAATGTTTCCAAAAAATCTACAAATCTTTTGTAACCATCAAATCGATAAAGTTTTTTAGATCTTATCTTATACAAAATTTCCATTATCTCAATTTTATTACTTATTTCATTTACGGCAATTCTTCTTAATCGATTTTTACAACTCTCATATTCTGATTCATCGCCATCATTATTTAATGAAAATTGATCAATACCATCCATTCTATCATTTAAAACCATTTCTTTCTTATTACTTTTAGACATTCCTTACTCCTTTATACTTTTATTTTTTATATATTATAAAAGTTACGGTTACGTAACTTTTATAATATCTTTTCTAAAACTGCCTTAGCCTCTTTATAATATATTTCATGACTATTAGGCTCATTTAATTCATTAATTAAAACTTTAATACCATTAGAACTATGAATCTTTCCTTTAATTAACAATCCATATTTTTTGAATAATAATTCTTCTATATCTTTGAAAGTATTCCTATTTTTTACAAATTGATTTTCTATTATGGAAACTTCCATTTTTTTATTTTTAAAAATATTAAATTCTTCTATTGAATTCATTAACATAGGAAAGGCTTCAACAGACCATCTTTCAAGTTGAACAGGAATTACAATTTTCTCTGTAACATTCAAGGCATTATATAATAAAAAACTTAAACTAGGAGGTGTATCAATTATCACGTAATCAAAACTATTAACAGACAAAATTTTATTCAAGCAACTCTCTAACAACTGTTCTTTATATCTCTCATCTTCTTGTTCAAACTTACAAAGAATAGGATGAGAAGCGATGATATACATATTGCTATTTATTTTATTAACATACCTGTTTAAATTAGGGTCTTTATATGATTTAAGCATATAATAAACATTAAGCCCTTTTATTTTTTTTATATATTTGATAAAATAACTTGTTAAACTATTTTGTGGATCTAAATCAATCAACAATACTTTTTTATTTATATCTTTTAAAATATAACTAAAAATAATTGTCAATGCACTCTTTCCAACACCTCCCTTAATACTTGCAAGCGTAATTATTTTTGGTTTTTCTCTATCCACTTTACTATAATCCCTCCACTTGGTAATTTTTGATTGTAAAATTCATATACTTCTTTTTCTAGTTTTCTGATTAAAAAAAGCAACTTATTACAATATCTCGTTTGTGACTTCTCTTTTTTAAGCAAATAATAAATTCCTTGAATATAACAAAAAACACTACCCTTTTTAAATCTAAACTCTATATAGTAAGCCTTTGAAAAGCCATATTTCTTGATCTCGCCATCCTTTTCATAGCTTGTTACAACATTTTTTATAGGTCTCCTATAACCATAATAAATACCCAAAAATTTATCGTTCTCTAACAAAGAAAATAAGCTAAATCGATACTTTTTGTGGCGATACCAACTTCTCAAAACAATAAAAAATCTATCGTTTTCTTCATTGTCAATACCAAATGTATAAAAATCCAATACAATTCTTGTATGATATAAAGTTTTATTATTTTTTTTGTCTATTTTAACAAAAAAATTGCTCTTTTTTTGTTTTGTCTCAATTTCTAATTTTTTTTCTTTTAATCTTCTTAATGAATCTTCCATATTCTTTCCTTAAAAATTTGTTTTTCATCTAACAATTTTTGTAAGTATTACTTTCAATCTTTAAGTTCTTCAACCATTCTTGTGTTCTAATTATGCTATCTTCATATCTCTTTTTATTCGCATTTTCTTCTATCTTATCCAGATATCTCATTGTTTTCCATTTTGCTACATTTTTTATCATATAGTTCGTGTCGATCGTTCTATTTCCTATTTCTTTTTTCTCTTCTTTTTTATTTTTTTTATTTTTTATTTTTTTATTATTAGTTATATTATGACTGACATTTTTAGTTGCATTTTTAGATTTATGAATATTCAACCCTTTGTTTTTTAAGTAATATTTTTGTTGTGTTTCTTTTGTGAATTTGTATGTTTCATTTGCATCATGTTCAACTATTGCTTGTTTATCTTCAAGAAAACGTTTTAAATTTTTGAGACTGTATTTATTTGCTGCATATCTTATGTATGAGCCATTTCCTTCTCCCAATCTTAATAAAGTTTTTTTAATAATACCTTTATTACATAATAAGGCTAAATCTTTTCTAAGGGTTCTAAGTGTAATTATTTTGAGTTCATCTTTAGCTAGAAAACGGTTTAATGCATTTAGGATTATGGTTTGATTGTATTTGATAGAATTCTTTTGATAGAATTTAACTATTGATACTATTTTGTAATATCTGTTATGATATTTCTTTGCTGGTTTTGAGAGAGGGGATGTTTTTTCGTAATTATTCAGATTCATTATATTTCTCCTATTAAGCTTTACTTTTTAAGTATGATAACGTAATTCTTATTAAAAAGTAAACCTATTCTTAATAAAAATATTTTTTTGTAAAAATAACAAAAATATTATAGCAAAAAGTTGATTAAAATAATTTTTGCTATATATTTTTTTATAATGCTTAATAGGAGATTTATTATGAATAAAAATAATATTACAAAAATTAATAATGGAGTAAAAAAAATGAATTGTCAAAGTTTATACACCCAACCAGTTATTAAAGGTTTAGAATCTTTTGTTCCAACCGTAGATTCTGATAATAATAAACAAACTAATGTAAGTAAAATGAGCAAAATAGGACGTAAATTACCTGGTATCAAAAAGAATGAATATTTCAAGTTTAATAGTAAGGTAGATTTTTCTATTCAACGTGAAGCATTAACAAGATTTGGTGCTAGTGAAGTTGGGAGTATATTTCTTGGTGTTGATGCTGCTTCTGAATTAATTGTAAGTAGAGTACTTAAATTTTTTGGGAAAGAAGTTCCATATAAAGATAATTTACATATTAAAAAAGGAAAAGCATTAGAAAATTTAGGATTTGCTGAGTTTCTACGTATTTATTCTGATAATATACAAATTTTACACAAAAACAAATATGCTAATGGAATAGACAAATATAATTACTTCAAACGAGTAGGTAGAGGAGATAATCTTGTTGGTGCAACAATAGATGGTTGGTTTGTAAATAATCAAGGTGAAACAGAACTATTAGAGATTAAATGTAGTGATAGTAATTATTTAACATCAGCTATTACAGAATATAATCAAACAGGTAATTTTTTAGAAAGTAAATATTTCTTTAAATATTATGTTCAAGCACAGATACAACTTGCATGTACTGGATTATCAAAATGCAACCTATTCTTTTTAATTGGAGATGAGCCTGTTAATTGTGTTATAGAAAGTAATAGTAGCTTTATAGCAAAAGTGATGGTTTATATTTCTGCATTGGATATGGAAGTTGGGCGTATTTGTAATCTTATAAAGAATGACAAATCTATTG
>NZ_AYOU01000018.1 GCF_000500065.1 Borrelia hispanica CRI
TCAAGTCCTGAACCTGGTAAAGTTCTACATAAACAACTTACAGCACATTTTCTTAACATGAATACTGGCTTTTCTCTCCAAATAGGTGTGTTCTTATAATATTCACTAAGTAAAACAGAAAAACTATAACGATTACCATCATCTGATTTGAAAAAAGCTGTACACTGCCAATCTTCTTGTATCACCTTATTACCTTTAGAATCAATCTTAATTGATTTAACCAATTTTTCTTCAAAGTCAAGATCATACTTGCTATATCCAGCTTCATATGCACGTATAAGCAATGTTTGATATGCTACTACAACTGTATAACGACCATTGAACGGTATTATGTATGCTTCCTTCTTAAATGGATTTAATTTGTTTACTTGTAATAAAGTTAAAATTTCTCGTTCTGAATAAGCATCTATCTTGTTAAGATTATGCATAATCTTGTATGTTTCCCATACTTCTGCAATATTACTTGAATTCATTTTATCTATTATTACATCTACTGTATTTGTTGATTGATTCTTTATCATATTATTATTTTTATTCATATTTAATCTCCTTGCAATTTATTTAAAAAATATATTATGTATGGTATCACATATACTAGTTTTTGTCAATTTTTTATGTTATATATAGTATATTTGCTAAATATTAAATAAAACTTTATTAATAAAAGTTTGCTTATTATTAATAATTAAGTTATTCTTAATAATAAGAAAGCTACATAGGAGGCTCGAATGAATAGCAATGAAAAGTCATTACCCTATACAAAACCATCAAAGAAATATCACAACAGATATTATAAAATAGTATCAATAGTTAAATTCTTTCAAAAGAATTCTATCAAGTACAATCAAACCAGTATTTTAAATACATTAAATCGTTTTCTAGCTAAAGACGAACTCAAAATAATTACACTCAGAACCCTTAGAAAAGATTTAGCCTTGTTATGTAATCAAGGTATTATTAAAAAAACTCTATTAAGATTGGGAGAAGGAAATGGCTCATACATAAGATATGCAGCAAATAAATACAGTCTCAAAAATTTAAAACGTTTTCTTGAAGATAAACAAGCAATAGTTGAACATGATGCAAATGAAACATATAAATTCACAAAAGAAACACAACAAAAATATTACTTAAAAAACAAAGGGTTAAATATTCATAAATCTAAAAATGCAACTAAAAATGTCAGTCATAATATAACTAATAATAAAAAAATAAAGAATAAAAAAAATAAAAAAGAAGAGAAAAAAGAAATAGGAAATAGAACGATCGACACGAACTATATGATAAAAAATGTAGCAAAATGGAAAACTATGAGATATCTGGATAAGATAGAAGAAAATGCAAATAAAAAGAGATATGAAGATAGCATAATTAGAACACAAGAATGGTTGAAGAACTTAAAGATTGAAAATAATACTTGCAAAGATTGTTAGATAAAAAACAAATTTTTAAGGAAAGAATATGGAAGATTCATTAAGAAGACTAAAAGAAAAAAAATTAGAAATTGAAAAGCTTCAAAATAAAACAGATGTCTTCTTGAAAATAGAGAGGATAAAAGATAGAACGGTATATCATACAAAAATTTTTCGAGATTTTTTTGCATTTGGGATTGATAAAAACGATAGCAATAAATTTTTTCTAATTTTGAGAGATCTTTTTAAAGATAAAACATGTAAATTTCATTTATTTTCTATTAAAGATGGTGACAAATTTTTAGGTATGTATTATGGATATAGAAAACCAATAAAAAATGTTATATCTAAATATAAAGAAAATGGGATTATTAAGACACATACCTTTCCTAAGGTGTTTTATGTAGAGTTTAGATTTAAAAAGGGTAGTGTTTTTTGCTATATAAAAGGAATTTATTATTTCTTTAGAAAAGAGAAATCAAATACAAAGTACTGCAAAATATTATTTGAAATAATAAATAGATTAGAAAAACAAATATATGAGTTTTATGGCAAACAGTTGTCAAGTGGAGGGATTATAACAAGATGGCTAGAAAAAAACCAGAAGTAATTACGATTGCATCAATTAAAGGTGGTGTTGGTAAAAGTACGACTAGTATAATATTTGCAATATTATTGGCTCAAAAATATCGAGTGTTGTTAATAGATATGGATACTCAAGCTTCTACTACTAGTTATTTTTATGAAAAAATAGAGAAGAAGAATATAGACTTGAGAAGTAATAACATATATGAAGTTTTAATAGATAAGTTGAATATCAACAGTTCAATTTTAAATGTTGAAAATAATTTGGATTTAATACCTAGTTACTTGACGTTACATAGTATAAATGCATTTGGATATAAACATGCTTTTAGTGAATTTAAGTTAAAGAATGACCTTAAATATTTAGATGTTCAATATGATTATATAGTAATTGATACTCCACCAAGTTTAGATTTTACATTGACTAGTTCTTTAATTTGTTGCAATTATTTAATAGTACCAATGACCGCAGAAAAATGGACAATTGAAAGTTTTGATCTTTTGAAATTTTTTATGGAAAAAATAGTTTTAGAACTTCCTATTTTTTTTATTATTACTAGATTTAAGAAAAATAATACACATAAGAAATTATTAGAAATGATTTACGCCAAAAATAATTTTTTGGGAGCTGTATCAGAACGAGAAGACTTGAATAGAAGGATAGCAGAAAACAATATTTTTGATTTTGAGAAGGATTATATAAAAGAATATAAGAATTCCTTAATTAATTTTTGCAAAAAAATTAATTAATTTAAATATTAGTTCAACAGGTTGAACTAATATAAAGATAATTTAAGGGGATAAAAATGAAAAATAATGAAAGTGTAAAGATTCATAAAAGAGATATTGATTCAAAAGGTAATGCATTACTTACTGAATCTAATAATAATGGAGAAAGTGTAGGAGCAGTTCGTTATAATACGTTAAAA
The DNA here is from genome assembly GCF_000500065.1 of Borrelia hispanica CRI. Taxonomy (NCBI): domain Bacteria; kingdom Pseudomonadati; phylum Spirochaetota; class Spirochaetia; order Spirochaetales; family Borreliaceae; genus Borrelia; species Borrelia hispanica. Next base: position 2,927 of record NZ_AYOU01000018.1, read on the forward strand.
AAGAAATTATACATAAATCTTAGAGAAGGAATCTATAATAAAATAGAATGTATGAAGATACTAAAAGAAATAAAAGATAATGAGTATTATAAATTAGATGGTTATAAAAGTTTTGATGCTTTTATAAAGAATTATGATGTTGCAAAAACTCAGGCTTATAATTATTTAAAAATTGCAGCAGCTTTAGAAGAGGGTTTATTAGAAGAGCAGTTTGTATTAGAAAACGGGTTTAGACAAATATTAAGTTTATTGCGGGATAAACAAGGTAAAACAATAAAAAAGTCAAAACAAAATCCCATAAAACCCTTAAGATTTCAACTTAAAAGACAAGAAAGTTATGATTTTTATAAGAAAAATGCTAAGTTTACTAGTTTTTTATTGGATAAACTATTTCAATCTAAGCAAGATTTAATTAAAGAGTTTTTAAAAGAATTTGAAAGTTTAAGAGGCTAAGTGTAAAGATTTTATACGAGATTTAATATATAAAGTATAAAATTTGATGATAATCTTTTTAAAGATATAGTATTAATATTTTTTTGTTATAAAATGCTTGATTTTATTTAGAATATGTTATAACTTCTTATTGTTGGGTATCTAGTCTATTCACTAGATCATCCTTGTAGTTTTACAATCAAAGATTTTAAATCTTAATCGACATTTTTTTGATGTTGATGCATGCAGTTTAAAAGGCAGAGATTTAAATCCCTGTTAATAATTTTATTGTATTAAGATAGTTATTAATAGGGATTTAAATTTTTTGTTTCAAAATTAGTACAATTTATTATCTATAAATTACCCATAAATCTTGATTTTTTTGTTAAAATGTTGCAAAACAGAATAGTTTTTGTTATTATTTTATATTATGAAATACTATAAGGAGATTGAATATGACAAATATTAATAAAACAATTAATAATGGAGTAAAAAAAATGAATCAACAAAATTTATACACCCAACCAGTTATTAAAGGGTTAGAATCTTTTGTTCCAACCGTAGATTCTGATAATAATAAACAAACTAATGTAAGTAAAATAAGCAAAATAGGACGTAAATTACCAGGCATAAAAAAAGGTGAATATTTCAAGTTTAATAGTAAAGTAGATTTTTCTATTCAACGTGAAGCATTAACAAGATTTGGTGCTAGTGAAGTTGGGAGTATATTTCTTGGTGCTGATGCTGCTTCTGAATTAATTGTAAGTAGAGTACTTAAATTTTTTGGGAAAGAAGTTCCATATAAAGATAATTTGCATATTAAAAAAGGCAAAGCATTAGAAAATTTAGGATTTGCTGAGTTTCTACGTATTTATTCTGATAATATACAAATTTTACACAAAAACAAATATGCTAATGGAATAGACAAATATAATTACTTCAAACGAGTAGGATTAGGAGATAATCTTGTTGGTGCAACAATAGATGGTTGGTTTGTAAATAATCAAGGTGAAACAGAACTATTAGAGATTAAATGTAGTGATAGTAATTATTTAACATCAGCT
>NZ_AYOU01000019.1 GCF_000500065.1 Borrelia hispanica CRI
TCCTGCTTGTGAATTTAATGAAGATATTCCTTTTTAGAAGTTTATGAATGAGGTTTGGATTATATAGGAGGTTAAATGATATATGAAATTACAACAAAATGATAAAAGATTTGTTGAAGAGATTAGACGTTGGGGTTGTTACTTTTTATCTTTGCATTATTACATATCATCACTTACAAAGAACAAATTTGACTTTAATGATATTAATAATAATTATTATCAATTTGTTAGATTAGGTTATATGGGGATTAATTGTTATATTTTAAATCCATGTAAGATCTTAAGTTTCTTTGGCGTTAAAAGAGATGTTCGTGTTGAAGATAAATCTTATAAATGTTTAAAGGATGAATTTGAGATAAGTGAAGTTAAATTAAAGAATAATATTGGGTCCCATTTTATGGCAACAAATAATACAGAAGTTTTATATGATCCTCTTTATCTTAAAGATAGAGGGCAAGAATATCATCTTAAATCTAAGCGTATATTTAAGATGATATAGTTTACTCCATATATGTTTATTTTATTAAAAGGCTATATGCCTTTTTTTTATGCTTACTTATTATGTCAAATATTGATTTTAGCTAAAATTAATTACATTATCATATAATAGCTATTTGTTAAATTACTTTTAACCTTTATTTCTAAAATAAAAAATTCTAACAAAGAGAATTGTAACTTCTTTTTGTTAGTTTTATTATAGTAATATATTGATTTAATATTATGTTTGTATAGCTCATATAGCAATATATGAAATATACAATATGATGACATTGATATTATTTCAAAGAATTTTTAATGTCCTTATAAGCTTGTATTTTGCTAGCCGAAGATAATCCGTAAACATTATCAATTTCAGAAGTTGATGCATATTTCATTAATTCTTTAATTTCAAATGAGTTGTACCCTTTGGATTTAAGCGAAGCAATAAATATGTTGCGGCATATATGTAGTGATTTACGGTGTTTAAATCCAGCTGATTTTAGTAGTAATTTAAACTTAATTGCAATTTTATTTATATTAATTTTGTTATCTTTAAATTTATTTTTGCTTTTTTGAAATAGATATGTACGTCTTGTGTCTTTCCCTTTAGATATAAAATAATCATGATGTACTCTCATAATAGATTTATATTCATTTTCACTAATTACTACTTCTCTGATGCAAATATTACTTCGCTTCTTTGCAACATTTACACGTAAACTATAAAATACCTCATCATTATTGCTTTTTTCTTGTGATATATCAGCAAGTTTGACATTTTGTATCTCTACTCCTCTACAACCAGTTATTGATAATATGTATACGAACCATCCAGAAATTGGGTCTATAGATTGAAGTTTTGTGATGCAGCGTTTTACAAGTTTTATTGTCTTTTCATTTAGATAGAATCTTATAGGAGTGGATTTGGGTTTAGTATTTTTAGTTTTAAGTTTACTTTTAATTAAAGACAATTCTTTGCTTAAATTTTCATTTTCTTTTACTATGTCTTTGAGTGTTTTATTAACTTTGTTAGATAAGTTCAAGTTAGTATCATTCATAAAGTTTACTTATTAACTAATGATTTTAAAAATTATAAAATGGTTAATTAATAGTTTAACAAATACTTATAAGTTTAGTCAATTTTTTGGGCCTTTCATTGTATGTTAAAAATGGC
>NZ_AYOU01000020.1 GCF_000500065.1 Borrelia hispanica CRI
TTTTATAGTTTACGTGTAAATGTTGCAAAGAAGCGAACCAGTATTTGCATTAGAGAAGTAGTAATAAGTAAATCTGAATTTGAAGCTATAGAAGAAATTCATAAACTTCATTTTAAAAATAAAGGACAAGATTCAAGACGTACTTATCTATTTCAAAAAAGTAAACATCGCTTTAAAGATAATAGAATAAATATAAGTGAGATCTCAAAACAATTTAAAGAATTACTAACAAAATCAGGATTTAAACATCGTAAATCGCTACATATATGTAGAAATATATTTATTGCAACACTTAAAAGTAAAGGATACAATTCATTTGAAATTAAAGAATTAATGAAATATGCATCAACATCTGAAATAGATAATGTTTATGGCCTTTCTAAAGCAAGTAAATTAAAAGCATATCATGATATTAAAGATGGTTTTAAATAATATTGTATATTTCATGTATTACTATAATAAAAATAACAAAAAGAAGTTATAATTCTCTTTGTTAGAATTTTTTATTTTAGAAATAAAGGTTAAAAATAGGTTGAAAAAAATAACTCAATACATAGTTATTAGCTATTATACAATTCAATTTAACAAAAATCAATATTTAACATAATAAATAAGCATAAAAAAAAGGCATATAGCCTTTTAATAATAAATAATAATAATGGAGATAATATATTAGAGGAACTTATATTTTTCTAAATATACGCTTAGATTTAAGATGATATTCTTGCCCTCTATCTTTAAGAAAAAGAGGATCATATAAAACTTCTGTATTATTTGTTGCCATAAAATGGGACCCAATATTATTCTTTATTTTAACTTCACTTATCTCAAATTCATCCTTTAAACATTTATAAGATTTATTCTCAACACGAACATCTCTTTTAACACCAAAGAAACTTAAGATTTTACATGGATTTAAAATATAACAATTAATCCCCATATAACCTAATCTAACAAATTGATAATAATTATTATTAATATCATTAAAGTCAAATTTGTTCTTTGTAAGTGATGATATGTAATAATGCAAAGATAAAAAGTAACAACCCCAACGTCTAATCTCT
>NZ_AYOU01000021.1 GCF_000500065.1 Borrelia hispanica CRI
TTAAAGAATACTTTACTAAAAGTAGTAGAGATTTAAGTAATCTTGAGAAGTTTAATATATTTATGGCATTTGATTCAGATAAAATCGGAAATAGCCCATTAAAATTATTTAGTCAACTGTCTATTACTAAAGAATTCCAGTGTTTATTCAGGTTAACTTGATGATTATAAATAATAAGCCCCATCAGGGGCTTAAATAATTAATTTTTTAATTTTGAATATCTTCTATATACATCTTTAGCAATAGGTTTAGTAATACTGATATAATCTTGAAATAACTTGATATTAAACTTTAAATTCTCAACAGTATGTTCGTCTTTAAGTTCTGTTGGATTGAAATAAGTAAACTTAGGATAATGTGGGTCTTTAACCTTTTTTTGTGTACGTGTTAAGAATACTTGCAAATACATAATATAATCAGCCAACTTAGCTTCATAAGTACTAAGATCTTTAAGAGATTCTGTTTTTGGAAGTGTTGGTTCTTCTATTAGTGAAGCGATAGTAGTACAAGAAATTATAAGGATAAGAGAAATTAATCTTGATAATAGAATTATCTTTTGAATTTTCATATTAAGCCTCCTTTAATATCTTTATATAAGAATTCATAATCTTATTTCTTTTA
>NZ_AYOU01000022.1 GCF_000500065.1 Borrelia hispanica CRI
CCAAGTCCCTTAGTCTGCTCGTTAAAACTCCTAGTTAAGGGCTCTTTACTGTCTGCTCCTATTTTTGCTTTTACTAATTCTAATGCCTCCTTTAAATACGTCATATCATACTTTATAACTTCTAATGATGCATCTGTGTCACCGCTATAAAATATTCCTTCATTATTTAAATTAGCTTTAAGTCTCTCTATCTCTCTAGATAACATATCATTAGCATCTCTTAATGCAACAAAGTTATTCTTTGAACTTGAGCCTCCAAAAAACCCTTTAAAACCACTATTACTCTCTTTCCTTAATAACATCGCTGTATTACTTAATGCATTTTGTAATTCTACTAATGACTCATCCTTGTAAAATAAAAAGTTATGATTATCTATTCGTCTCTCAATCTCTATGTAAATCTTTTCTAATAAATACACATCAAGTAAAAAACTTTCTGTATAACACGGCGTATAAGATCCTAAAATATAATCATAATTGTCATATATTAGTAATCTACTTTTATGTATTTCTAATGATTTGATTTCTATATTTGTACTGTTTATATCATTATTTCTTAAATAATATGTTATATGCCTACTTTCTGGTCCAATGTCATGTACTTTAGAATAATCTAAATACATAAATCCAATTGGTAATTCATTATTTACTTCTACATCTAAATCAAAAAACTGATCGGCTGTCTTTACTAAAATGTATCCAACACCATTAAATCGACAACTAATAATGCATTGTAATAATGCTGCTTTTAATTCTATTTTTAAACTACCCAAAGCACCATCAACATCTAACGATGTGCTTGATACACTATCTAATGTTATTCCGTTCTTTAAACAATCTTTCGCTACATTATCTATGTAGTTCCTAAAAAATATTGAATATTTATATAAATCTCTTACATTTAATCTAAAATTTAATTTCATATCTTTTTTGTTATATTTCTTTTAATCTTATACCACACAAATATAATACACTTTATTATTTTTGCTAACTTTTTTATAATTTTTTGTTACTTTTTTTATAAGCTTATTTAAGTTTATGAAGGATAACTTTTACTTATTTAAATTTACTTTATCTTTAATTAACATCTTTATTTAAATATCAGCGTTAATAAAATTCCTACAGCTAGGGTAATAATGGTCCCAAACATCCATGCATGTAATTT
>NZ_AYOU01000023.1 GCF_000500065.1 Borrelia hispanica CRI
CTCCTTTTGCAAATTCCAATGGAGTTGTACCTGAAGTTGCATTACCTGTCAAAGCCACAACCCTATTTTCTGTAGATTTCACTATTGATGCCAGCATTTCTTCTCCACTTACACTTGATAGTATTAACACTGCTTTAGATACACTTCCTGCTTCCGAAGCCTCATTTGTAGACAATATCTTAGCTCCTTCCTTATTATCCGCATCACCTAACTTTACTGCTGTACTTCCCGATCTTGGTTCTGAAATATTTTCTCCTTTTGCTACTTTTACTATTTCTTACAATGCTTTAAGGGCTTTCTTTATTGAATTGTCATCTACTGTTACTCCTTTATTATTAGTTACCGCCTCACCTACTAGATTAGCATCACCTACCTGCCCTAATGACTCTAAATGTCCTTTTAACGTATCTAAAACTCCCTTGGCTGAATTAACTATTTCTCTAATTGGATTTTTTGATAAATCACTTTTATCAACACCTACCTCTGATTTTTGTGCTACTTCCTCTAATTCTTTTGATGCCTCGCCAAGCCTCTTACTTAGGTTATTAAAATATACTCCTACATCCTCTCTCTTTGTAGTTGTGTTCACTTTAAATCCCAATACATCTGACACTAACTCCAAAAATGCATAAAATGCATTCTCTGCACTTCTCCCTACGTCCATCATTGCTCCACTTAATCCTCTCCCGTCTCCTCCTAAAGCTCCTTCTCCTCCCGCAACTCCCCCACTATTACATCCCATCACCACCATCACTACCATCACCATATTATCTTTGTTCGTACAATTTTATATAATAAACTGAATACTTTTAATTAGAAAATTTTAAAGAAATCACAAATAATAAAAATTAATCATATCAAGTAACATATTTCTATTTAACACACTATAAAATAAAAGACACCAAAAGCTTAACTCTTAGTATCTTCACTTTATGACTTTATTTTTATTATTTACTTATATAACTTTGCCTATTTATTTTGACCACCAGAACCACTATTCTCAGATGCTACAGGAATATCATTAGTAGTAATTTTCATTGCTTCTTTAACTGCTTTAAGTCCTGCATCAATAGTATCTCTTATTGCTATTGTAAGCGTATCTAATGCCTTAGTTACTGCACTTATTGCTGCATCCTCTACCGCCTTCTTTGCGTCATCAGCATTTTCACCATTAGCAAACTTACCACCCTTCGCCATTGCTCTCAATGCTATAGCTCCTGCTACAGTTCCATCCTTAGGAGCATTGACAGCAGTATTAGCAATAGGACTATTAGTAGCCAACTTAACAGCATCACCATCTTTTTTTACTATAGATTGTAATATATCAGCACCAATTACTGCTCCAACAGCCTTAGCAGCATCAGCTGCTGCCTTCTTTGCATTATCAGTAGAATCAATGGCACCTTGATCACCAGAATTACCAAATAACTTCCCTGCACCATCATTAGCAGCACGATTTGCAAGAGTTTCAGCCTTTTTAGCATCGCCCGCTTCCGCATTTCCTTTATCTCCAAGTACCACATCTACGATTGCTCTAATACCCTTGACTAGATTATCAATACCAATCCCAATAGCCCCAGCAACTTTAGCATTAGCTACATTACCAATTGGAGCAGTAGCATCACTACCAATAGTCTCACTAACAATTTTAGCTCCTTCTATTATCTTATCTAGTTTACTCTCAACCAATGTTTTCACTGCACTCTCAGTAGCCTCAGCATTTGGATTCTTTTCTGCCTTCATTTCAGCAACAATCTTATTAAGCCCACTCTTAATTCCTTCTACTGTACCCTGCACTGTCTTAAAATATTTCCCTACATCCGATTTCTTTGAAATCATATTAAGAAATTCTTCATTTATCTATGTTTGTCTGTATTTAAAAAAATAATAATTGCATAAATATGCAATCTATTTATCATTATTTCTACTTAATTATTGCAAACCTAAACAAGCAGAAACACCTATAAGATATTTCTGCTTGTCAAACTTAAAAATCTTGCCCAAATAAACAGTTTAAAAACAACACATTATACTTACTACTTAGATTTTACTTCACTACTAGAATATTCTTCTAGGCAATCATTAACATCCTTTAAACATTGATCAACTGTTCTTCTTATAGTAGATACTATCTCATTTACAGTTTTACCAACTGCTCCTATTAACACCGCATTCACTGCTTGTCCTGGAGCATTAGTAGCATGGGTTGCTAATTTACCATTCTTAGCCATTGCTCTTAATGCTAAACCAGCTGCTATTGCTGATGCATTTGTTTTAACATTGTCAGTAATATCACTATTACTTTTATTAGCAATAGCAATATCATAAGCATTTTTTGCTGCATTAATATTGCCAGCAGCAACACTACTTTTATCCTTAACCGCCTCAATCGCTGCTAATATATCTGCACCGCTAGCTGAACTCACTGCTCTGCCGGCTCCATCCAATGCCTTGGAATCATTAGCATTAGCAGTCTGATTAAATAACTTTCCAATCTCTTTAGAATCAGCAATAGTTTTATTAGCATTTCCCTTCAAACCAATACCTACTTCCTTTGCTGATTCACAAATCAGACTAATCCCTGCAATAAGATTCTTTGTGCTTTCTATATCTGCTGGTTCTGCATTATCAGTATCACCAGTAACACTAGCAATTTTACCAACAGCACTACCAGTAGCATTCTTAATTTTACTTGCTCCATTAATTAACTTTTCCAAAATACCAATTGCCTTAGTAATTATACTATCTGCTTTATCTTTTATGAAACTATAATTCTCAGCTATCTTTAAGCCTTCTAATTTACTTTTAACTACATTAACTGCTTCTCCAACTTTACCCAATCGTTCCCCAACTGCTTCCTTAGTAGTATCTGCAGTAATACCAAATGCACCTTTTAATAAGTCGTTAAAAGATAAAAAAGTTTCCAAAAATACCTGTCTTGCACCTGAAATTACTTCATTTAAACCACTCCCCACTCCTCCTGAAATTCCCTTTCCTTCCTTTACTCCTCCACTATTACATCCCATCACCACCATCATCATCACAATCATCAATCCCTTTACTATTCTTTTACTTCCCTTCTCTCTTCCCTTCTCTCTATACTCGCTTATACACTCTTCTATATTTCCTATTCCTTTCTTCTCTTTCATTCCTTTCTTAGCCTCCTTGTTTTTTATTTTATTTTTAGCTTTGCTTTAAAAATAAAAAACAAATAAATGAGGCTTTATATAACATACACAATACTGCAAATAAAAAAGAGAGCTTTATTGCTCCCTTTAATAAGGTTCTTATTTAATTATTGCAACAACTATATTCAAATTCTACTACTTACCTGCTGCTTTTGGATCTCTTGCCTTATCTACTTCTTCCTTTACTTTCTCCAAAACATTCTTTACTGTCTTCTTCACTATTTCTTCTACTGCTCCCAATAACTTATTTACTGCGGTTATCCCTACTTTTTGTACTTCTTCTTTTCCTCCTGCTTGTCCATCTTGAGCTCCTGATGCCAATTTACCGTCTTCAACCAATGAACGTAATGCTATTCCTCCTGCTACTGCTGCTGCTTTTGCATCTGAAGCATTTGCTAAGTGAGCCGATGTTCCTCCTTTTGCAAATTCCAATGGAGTTGTACCTGAAGTTGCATTACCTGTCAAAGCCACAACCCTATTTTCTGTAGATTTCACTATTGATGCCAGCATTTCTTCTCCAC
>NZ_AYOU01000024.1 GCF_000500065.1 Borrelia hispanica CRI
GCATCATTAATCTCTGCTAAAGACTCGTCTTTGTAAAACAAAAAATTGTAGTTTCGAATCCTTCTATCTATCTCTTGATAGATAGTCTCAAAAAGAACTACATTTAGAAGAAAACTTTGGGTATAACATGGAGTATATGAACCCAAAATATAGTCGTAATTCTCATATATAATCAAACGACTCTTATGGATCTTTACTTCTTTTCTAACTAAAACTCCCTCATCATCCTCTTCTTTGAATGAATATATGACATAAGAAGACTTAGAACCCCTATCTCGCACACAACTAAAATCTAAATACACAAATCCAATTGGTAATTCTGAATTAATTTCTAAGTCAAGATTATCATCTCCTGCTGTTTTAACCAAAATATAGCCAACACCATTGAATCTGTAACTTATGATACAATTCAATAGTGCTTCTTTGAGTTCTACTTTTAGATTATCTAACGTATCTTCAATACCGCTTAAAGCAGTACTATAAATAACTTCTAAGTTGATCCCATTGTGAAGAACATCTTCTGCAACATTATTTATATAATTCCTGAAAAATATTGAATGTTTGTATAATTCATAAGAATTGATTTTAGAGTTGTATTTCATTATTTCTCCAATACATCAACCCTATATAACCTTATTCAATATACAAAAAATAATTATAGATCAATTATTTATTTTTGCTAAAAAATAATAGCAAAAATTACAAAAAATTGCAAAAAAAATTTAAACTTATTCTTTATATAGAAGAAATATTTACTTATTTAAATTTACTTTATAAACAATGCATATAGCATAGATATTAATGCTAGAAATATTCCTACATTAATGGTAATAATAGTCCCAAACATCCAAGCATGTAATTTAAATGTTCCCTTAACATCTAATGCAAATTTATCTATTTTATTATCAAGTTCATTAAATTTAGTATCTATTTTGTTATTTAAGTTATTTTCAACAGTATCTATTTTGTTATTTAAGTTATTTTCAACAGTATCTATTTTGTTATTTAAGTTATTTTCAACAGTATCTATTTTGTTATCAAGAGCATCTTTAACCTTTTCAATATCAGATCTTAAACTACGCTCTAATATTTCCAGTTTAAGATTAAAATTACTTTCTAAATATTGAAGATCTTTAATAGTAAGTTCATTTTTATAGTATCTATAAGACAAATCATCTGCAATTTCTCTCTTAATACCCACTTTTACAAGCTCATTTAATACCATCTGCCTAGTAATTACAGGCTCCATTTGCATATACTCCATAAAGAATCTCCTTATGTAATTATTATACAATAATTTATAAGCTAAATGAAAGTAAATTTAGTAAAATGTTGACTTCTATCACGATAATTTAAAGACATAATTAAATATGCAGCTGATAATGCATCAAGAGCATCATCATGAACTTTACCATCTCCATTATATGAATAAATATCACTAAATACAGAACGACTACTATAATCTAATAAATGCATCTTGTTATAACTAAATGGTGTTAATAAAGAAACAATTCTTGCATGTTTATTTGTTTTTGGTCTTGTTGGTGCAATTCTAAAGTAATTTTCCATATTATCTCGAAGTCTAACATATTCACGTGTCAAAGCCCCAGATCCTTTAATATCATCTCTATCTTCAATATAAAGAGTATTAACATTTAAATTCCCCATTATTACCTTTATTGTATTCATAATATATGGATCAACAGCTGGTTTTTGATCTTGAAATATAAATGCATAATACTTATCCGATACCTTCTCTAAAACACAAAGAGAAGTATTATCCCCACCACTACTATATGCAGGATCTAAATA
>NZ_AYOU01000025.1 GCF_000500065.1 Borrelia hispanica CRI
CTATACATATTTCTTGATGCTATTAGTAAGTTTTGATAATACTTAAATTTATTCATATTAACATTATGTTTAACTTTGGATTTAGAATGGTCAGTATTAACAACTTGTTTGTTTTGTACTCTACTTTCTATTGATTTTGCTTTTGTTATATCTACAGATGGTTTGATTGCACTGCTATCTTTGCTATTAGAAGTATTATTTTCAATTTGTCTTTTATTATTTCTTTGTTCAAGATCTAAGTTACTAGCATCAGTATCAACTTCACTTTCTATTGACAAATATGCAACTAGTGCATAACGTTTGAAATAAGTTATTGCAGAACCCACAAGCTGAGACCACGTATTTTGACTTTTGATTCCAATAGATTTCAATTCCTCTATATATAGAGGTGTATCAAATGAATATTCATACCCACTAGAATTATAAAATGTTGTTGTAACAACACTGATTGTATTATTCCCTATAACTTTACAAGTTGGAACTTGTACAAAATCAATATCTAGATTATGTTCTTTAATAACATTCTTAACTTCCCTTACTATTTCATTAAAATCTTGATACTTATATCCATATCCATTAAGATTTTTGTTCACGCCATCCAAACTCATCCTCAAAGTTTTAAGGTTATTTAAAAAGTTTATTCTCTTTTGATTCATTGTTGTATTTTTGTTATTAATTTTTATTTCTTGCATATTTGTTTTTGTAATATTATTACTATTTATATTCATATAAACTCTCCTTATTTGTTAGTTTTATATAAATAAATATTATAGCAAAAATTAATTTTTGTCAACTATATATTTTTAATCAAACATTATCAAAATCAAAATATAAAATTTCAATTGATATAAATTTAAAGAGAAAAAAATTAGGTCTTTGTTAACACTTCTTAATAAAGACTTATTAACAAAGACCTAACATCTTTTAAAACCACCTAACAAATTCAGAAGTCTGAACATAAATAGACCTCAACAATACTACTACCATATACTAAATCCATAATAATGTCAATTAACTTACTAACATATATACTGTAATCATATATGTTATCTATATACACAAAAGTAGATATAATAAACAATATCAAAGAAATAATTTTTTCAAAAAAACTATATCATATCTAACATTAGAAATAGATCTGAATAAATTTTACCTTAAATTTTTAAATTCCTTGAAAAACTCTTCTATTAAATCTCTTTTATCTTGAAACAATTTATCCATTAAAAAACTAGTAAACTTAGCATTTTTCTTATAAAAATCATAACTTTCTTGTTTTTTAAGCTGAAATCTTAAGGGCTTTATGGGATTTTGTTTTGACCTTTTTATTGTTTTAGTTTCCTTATTCCTTAATACAATTAATGTTTCCAATATGCCATTTTTTATCAAAAATTCTTCTTCTATCACCCCTTCTTCTATTGCATTAGCAATCTTTAGATAATTATAAACCTGAGCTCTTGCAAGTCTAAAATCTTTAGCAAAAGCATCAAAACTTTTATATCCATCAAACTTGTAATACTGCTTATCCTTGATTTCTTTTAAAATTTTCAATGTTTCTAATTTACAATAAATTTCTTTTTTAGAATTAATTTTTAATTTTTCTTTTAAAGAACTATAATGATTTAATGTGTCATCATTAATAATACAATTTTCATTACCATTTAAATCCCTTTTATTAAGCTTTATATCCATTTCAAACTCCTTTTTAATAAATTGTCTAATTATTAGACTATTTACCAATTTGATAGTTAAATTTTATTAATAAGTGACTTTTTTTTTAAAAAAAACTTGCAAAATATTCTCATATTCTTTTATATAATCCTTATTCAAATCAAAAGTATTATTTTCTGCTATTCTTCTATTTAAATCTTCTCTTTCCGACACTATCCCTAAAAATCTGTCGCCTTTTTTTAAAATCTCAAACAATACCTTATGCGTTTTATTCTTTCTAAATCTTGTTATTATTAAAAATATAGGTAAAGACAATTTTAATTTTTTTATAAAAAAATTAAACAAATCTAAACTTTCAACTGCCCATTTTTCAGCTGTCATTGGAATTATTATATAATCACTACATACAAGTGCATTTTTAAGTGTAATGTCTAAGCTAGGATTTGTATCAATAACTATATAATCATATTCAAAACATAAAGTTCCCAAACTGGTTTTCAATAAAATATCTTTACATTCAATTTTTTCATCACTAAAATTATGTAAAGTAAGATAACTAGGTATTAAATCAAGATTATCACTTATACTGATAATAGAACTATCAACATCTATATTTTCTTTTAAAATTTCATAAATATTAAACTTAGTCAGATCAAAATTAAGTTTTTCTATCTTTTCATAAAAATAACTAGTAGTAGAAGCTTGAGTATCCATATCTATTAACAACACTCGATATTTTTGAGCTAATAATGTTGCAAATATTATACTGGTTGTACTTTTTCCAACACCACCTTTGATTGATGCGATGGTAATCACCTTTGGTTTTTTTTTATCCATCTATGTATAAGACCTCCTTTTGGTAATTTTTTGTTATAAAACATATGCACTTCTTTTTCTAACTTTGCAAGCTTTTCAATCAAAACTTGACAATACTTTGTTTTAAATCGATCTTTTTGAAGTAAACGATATATACCTTTAATATAACAAAAAACACTTCCTTTTCTAAATCTAAACTCTATGTAATAAATTTTTGAAAAAAAAGATGTTTTAATTATTCCATTTTCTTCATATTTTTTTATAATATTTCGTATTGGCTTTCTATATCCATAGAATATTCCTAAAAATTTGTCGTCTCCCTTTATAGAAAATAAATTAAAAGACATGATTTTTTTTTGATTTAACAATCCCCTAAATGAAATAAAAAATCTACCTTTATATCTGTTATCTATTCCGAATGCATAAAAATCATTCATTATCTTTGTATGATATATTCTCTTATTGTCTTCTACTTCTAACCTAATAAATAAATTACTACTACTATTTGCTTTAATCTCAGCCTTTTTTTCTTTAAGGCGTACTAATACATTCTCCATAACAAATTCCTAGTCAACAATCTTTTCATACTCCCCTATTCTTAAATGCTCTTTCCCTTCTACCATCTCTAAAATTTCATAGTAATAATGATTATTAAATACTTGACTATATTTCAAATCACTCTGTTTGTTTAAATAATCTTTCAATATTGGCGCTAAAACTTTAACCTCTACTTTGTTCTTCAACTGATCTATTAGTATACTAAATATATTATTTCTAATCTGCTTGTGGTCTTCTTTTTTCCCCTTTTTCTCACGTTCAACTGTTTTCTTAATCCTCTTTACTATCTGTCCTAAATCGCCGTATTTACTACTCTCTAAAATAAAGTGCGGCTTGTCTTTATACTTTTCATACGCTTTTTTTATCTCTGTTTCTAATTGCTTCTCATTGTATCCTTCTTTTTTTAATACTTCCTTTGTCTCTTCTAATGCCTTTTCTAATTCCTTTTGTTTTTCTTCTAATTTCTTGCTTTTATTTTGTTCTCTCTCTTTTCTATTCTCTTCTTTCTTCAATTCTATTAACTTTTTTATTTTAATTTCTTTTGTTGTTTCTAAATTCAAAATTGAGAGATATTTATCATCTTTGAATTCACACTTCTTTATGTACTTCTCTAGTTGTGCCTTTTCTCTTTCTTTTTTTTCTACCTCTTTCTTCTTCTTTTTATTATTCTTATTATTAATATTATTATTAATACACTCCCATTTTTCTACACTCCCATTTTTCTTTAGACTCCCATTATTAGTGCATGTTTGTTGATGATATAAGTTAGCACGTTGTTGGAATCTGTCTTCTTTTTTGTCTTTAAAATGTTTATTGATTTTATAGTGACATACTTTTTTAGAAAATCTAAGTTTATAGTGAATTTCAGTACCGCAATTTTCTCCTAAATGTCTGTAATAGTTACTAGTTACTTGAAATTCTTTTTCTAGTTTGTATAAATAACTTTGTAGAGTTTTGAGTGTAGCTTTTTTTTGACCATTGTTGTTTAAGTTATTATTAAAATAGTAGAGTATTTTATTTTGATTATATTTTTTAAACTTAGAATTTACAAAATTTAATGTTGATATTAATACAATTAATTTGTGTTGGTATTTATTGATGGGCTTTTTTATGTTTGTCATATAAACTCCTCATTTGCTAGGCTTTACTAAAAAGTATAATAACGCAATTGTTACTAAAAAGTAAACCTATTCTTAATAAAAATATTTTTTTGTAAAAAAAATTATAAATATTATAGCAAAAAATTGACAAAATTAATTTTTGCTATAATATTTATTTATATAAAACTAACAAATAAGGAGAGTTTATATGAATATAAATAGTAATAATATTACAAAAACAAATATACAAGAAATGACAATTAATAATGGAGTAAAAAAAATGAATCAACAAAATTTATACACCCAACAAGTTATTAAAGGTTTAGAATCTTTTGTTCCAACCGTAGATTCTGATAATAATAAACAAACTAATGTAAGTAAAATGAGCAAAATAGGACGTAAATTACCTGGTATCAAAAAGAATGAATATTTCAAGTTTAATAGTAAAGTAGATTTTTCTATTCAACGTGAAGCATTAACAAGATTTGGTGCTAGTGAAGTTGGGAGTATATTTCTTGGTTCTGATGCTGCTTCTGAATTAATTGTAAGTAGAGTACTTAAGTTTTTTGGGAAAGAAGTTCCATATAAAGATAATTTGCATATTAAAAAAGGAAAAGCATTAGAAAATTTAGGATTTGCTGAGTTTCTACGTATTTA
>NZ_AYOU01000026.1 GCF_000500065.1 Borrelia hispanica CRI
AAAAATCATCTATATCTTAATGTTGACGCTAAAATTAGAGATATTTACACCAGAATTGCAAATAATAATTATGGTGATATGGGAATTAGTTTTGAATATCAAGATTTCTTTGCTCCTGTGAATGAAATTAAGGGCGTACACTGCATTGATGTCTCTGTTGCTCTAAAAGAAAACTTGAATACAAAAATTAATGAGATCAATGATAACGAATTTAAGAATAATGAAAATATTCAGGTTGAAGAAAATGAAATTCTTGATTTTGATTTTACTTCTGATAGATTGTTAATCAATATATCCTCATAAAAAGGAGTCTGCATGACAAGTATACCTACTATACCCACAGTCTTTCATGACACTGAAGTTGAAAAAATAATACATGCCGAACTTGAATTCATAGATCAAATAATCAAAGAGGTCAAAACTCTTAATGATAATTTCACAGATATCAATGCTACTACAAATCTAAATTCAAGATTCATAGCATTCTGGTTATCAGAAATATTGAAAATTATCTACTCAACAAACCAAACTCTTGAAACACTAGCAGAAAATATTGATAGTGTGTTTTTCGCTTTACGTCATATTGGAACCCATGAATCATTTATAAAACTATTTAAAGCTTTCCTTAATGTTGATGTCGAACCTACTACTTTATCACCTGGTGTTATTAACATAAAGCTTAAAAGCGATATTAAAACTAATGTTATAGCATTTATTGTTGGTAGTAAGTCAAAAAAAGACACTACACCTCATAAAAAAATTATATTCAAAACTAAAGAAAATGAACGTATTCTTAAAAAAGCATGGATTATAACTTTACTTCCTAAAGGATATGAAAACTCTATTTACGCATTTATCAAAAAACTTATTCCTATTGACAGAATACTTAAAATACAAAACCATAAGAATGAATACGTCAAAGAATTTAAAGGATAATAAATAAGGAGATTTTATGTTTAGTCAAGACAGCCCAGAACAAGATACCGTCGTAAGACATGATGATACAATAGAAATCAGAAACCTCAACAGAAGAACCTCAACTGACCCATCTGATCTATTGGTTTTAGATAATGGCTTTTCTAGTTGCCACGCAATCACTTTTGATGACTTTCGTAAAGAATTGCATAAAAAAACATTCGTTCAAGGCGAAGGAGTCGATGATTTTAAACAAATAATACAAACTCTATTTGCAACTGAATTATTACAAAATACAAACTTTATAAATCAAGCTTATGAAAAAGTTATAGAAAAACTCAAAAATAATGAATCCAGTGTTATGGATTCTATTCTTAGTAAAGTTACAAATAAACTTGAATATGATTTATCACAACAAGACACATTAAATACAAATACTTATTTTCTAGGACTTTACTATTCTTCTTTGAAAAAAATAAAGGTTCAAGAACATCTTACTGGTATTAGTGACAGCTTCAGTGCAACTAGTACTACTACAATAAAACCAGAAAGACAATATTCTGGTGAATATACCAAAACCGTGTATATGTCGAGTTTAAAATATGGTCGTTATGTTTTTGACTTTTCAGACTCATCACAAGAAAATCAAAATGCTGAAATTATTATAGAAACAAGTAGTTCATATGATGATAAACCTATTTACTTAATTGTTGAAGTTAAAGCAATATCTAGTTCAACTTCTAAAGCTCGTAAAACTGTCAATATAAAATACAGCGGCTATTCTTCAAAAAGAACGTTATTTCAGCTTGGAAGTGTCAATGGTGGAACAGGTCTGAGGTTTAATCTTTTCGAAGGTTGGTATATGCAAAAGAGAGTAGATGGTATGCTTTTACTTCTTAAATTATAATTTTTATTTTAGCTATATATTTAACTATACCATTTATTATAAAGTGAGGTTAAAGGATTATGCAAAGTCTCAATGCTTTATTAGAACTTTTACTTAATATTGACGGAAGTAAATTGATTATTATTTCTCTATTCATTTTAGGTATGGGTTCATTATTTGTTTTTCTTCTTAAACCAATAACTAAAGATATTATTAACATCTTAGTTACCAAGCTTAAAAGCAAAGACAAAAACGAAGATTTATGACATTTGGTAAAAGGTTGATTGCAATCCAGATAATACTGGGTTGCATTAATTTTATTCACCTATAAAAAATTACAAAAAATTTGTTTTTTTACTTGATAATATTTTGTTTTTGCTATATATTTATTCTTAGGCAATTATGGATAGGAAAGCAAGTTGAAAACTACGGTACTTGCAAACTCTATCCGAAAATGGTGCAATGCCTTATGCACCTACAACAAACTAGGATATCCTAAATAAACAAACAAAAATGGATGGGAGCATTAAGGCTCCCTCAGATCCAAAAAATCATACAAAACAATAAATTATAAATATTACAAAATTATTAGGAGAGGACTATAAATGAATTTAAGTACAGCAAAAATAGGTATTGATATACTAAATAAATTTACAGAACTTTTATAAAAAAATAATAATGATAAAAATACATCTACTTATACAAATATCTTTTTGAAAGTAGTTAATTATATTTTTTCTTTATATGAAGCAAGTATAAACAGAATGGAACAAAATGAAGCTATTAAACTATTATCTGAACTTGAAGAGATTATAAGAATCAATATTGAAATAATAAAAAATTCTGAAGAGTATTATAATCAAGAAGAAACCGCAAAATATATATCTCAATTTAGAAGTAAAAGAAATAAGATTATGAATTCTTATATAAAGATATTAAAGGAGGCTTAATATGAAAATTCAAAAGATAATTCTATTATCAAGATTAATTTCTCTTATCCTTATAATTTCTTGTACTACTATTGCTTCATTAATAGAAGAACCAACACTTCCAAAAACAGAATCTCTTAAAGAACTGAGTACTTATGAAGCTAAATTGGCTGATTATATTATGTATTTGCAAGTATTCTTAACACGTACATAAAAAAAAGTTAAAGACCCACATTATCCTAAGTTTACTTATTTCAATCCAGCAGAACTTAAATCTGAACATACTGTTGAGAATTTAAAGTTTAATATCAAATTATTTAAAGATTATATCAGTATAACTAAACCTATTGCTAAAGATGTATATAGAAGATATTCAAAATTAAAAAATTAATTATTTAAGCCCCTGATGGGGCTTATTATTTATAATCATCAAGTTAAACTGAATAAACACTGGAATTCTTCTGCCATAGACAGTTGACTAAATAATTTTAATGGACTATTTCCAACTTTATTTAAATCAAATGCCATAAATATATTAAACTTCTCAAGATTACTTAAATCCCTAATACTTTTAGTAAAGTATTCTTTAATTAAATTACACCAATACTCAATACTCTTTAACGTCTTATTTTTATTAAAGTATTCAAGTAATTTAGAATCATCTCCTCCCGATTTAACAGACTTAAGATAATCGTTTATTTCTGACAAACTACTAAATGGTTTATCACTTAAAAACCTATACATATTTCTTGATGCTATTAGTAAGTTTTGATAACAATAATACTTGGTAGGAACAGATTTATTTATATCTTCTCCAGAATTATGATTAACAGATTGTATTTCAATTGTTGCTTCAGGTGTTGAATTATTTATTTCTTCCGATCCTTGTAATTCTTGTTGTAATACAGTATTCATATCCTCTAATTCTTCTCTTATATATGGCATGCTTTCAAGTCCTGAACCTGGTAAAGTTCTACATAAACAACTTACAGCACATTTTCTTAACATGAATACTGGCTTTTCTCTCCAAATAGGTGTGTTCTTATAATATTCACTAAGTAAAACAGAAAAACTATAACGAATACCATCATCTGATTTGAAAAAAGCTGTACACTGCCAATCTTCTTGTATCGCCTTATTACCTTTA
>NZ_AYOU01000027.1 GCF_000500065.1 Borrelia hispanica CRI
AAAAATCATCTATATCTTAATGTTGACGCTAAAATTAGAGATATTTACACCAGAATTGCAAATAATAATTATGGTGATATGGGAATTAGTTTTGAATATCAAGATTTCTTTGCTCCTGTGAATGAAATTAAGGGCGTACACTGCATTGATGTCTCTGTTGCTCTAAAAGAAAACTTGAATACAAAAATTAATGAGATCAATGATAACGAATTTAAGAATAATGAAAATATTCAGGTTGAAGAAAATGAAATTCTTGATTTTGATTTTACTTCTGATAGATTGTTAATCAATATATCCTCATAAAAAGGAGTCTGCATGACAAGTATACCTACTATACCCACAGTCTTTCATGACACTGAAGTTGAAAAAATAATACATGCCGAACTTGAATTCATAGATCAAATAATCAAAGAGGTCAAAACTCTTAATGATAATTTCACAGATATCAATGCTACTACAAATCTAAATTCAAGATTCATAGCATTCTGGTTATCAGAAATATTGAAAATTATATACTCAACAAACCAAACTCTTGAAACACTAGCAAAAAATATTGATAGTGTGCTTTTCGCTTTACGTCATATTGGGACCCATGAATCATTTATCAAGCTATTCAAAGCCTTCCTTAATGTTGATATCGAACCTACTACTTTATCACCTGGCGTCATTAACATAAAGCTCAAAAGCGATATTAAAACTAATGTTATAGCATTTATTGTTGGTAGTAAGTCAAAAAAAGACACTACACCTCATAAAAAAATTATATTCAAAACTAAAGAAAATGAACGCATTCTTAAAAAAGCATGGATTATAACTTTACTTCCTAAAGGATATGAAAACTCTATTTACGCATTTATCAAAAAACTCATTCCTATTGGAAGAATACTTAAAATACAAAACTATAAGAATGAATACGTCAGAGAATTTAAAGGATAATAAATAAGGAGATTTTATGACTAATCAAGAAAGTCCTGAACAAGATACCGTCGTAAGACA
>NZ_AYOU01000028.1 GCF_000500065.1 Borrelia hispanica CRI
AGCCTCTACTTTAGAATAGATCTCTGCCAACTTTGTAAGTCCTTCACTACTATTCCCCGCAGCCTCCCCAAACATACGCATACGTTGACTAACTTCAGAAGCAGAAGCTCCATAAGATAACATGGTTTGAGCAGCACTACTTATAGCTTCACTAGTAAATGTGGTTTGTTCCCCAAAAGCATTCATATCATCGGCTAAAGCTTTTCCAAGACTATCGTTATTTAGCATCTGTGAAAAAACACTAACTTCATTGTTAAATGATTCTAAAGACTCCATAGCGCCTGTAAAAACATTATTAACAGCATTGCCCGCCATTTGAAGAGTTTTCACAATCAAAACTATAGGACCAATAGTATTTACCATTCTCTCTAAAGCGTCCGCTGCTGCATTTGCCATATTTTTTACATTGAACAAATTTTTACCAACACGTTTTAGAGTGCTCCCAACGCTTTTGAAACTTTTGGTACTATTACTTCCAACAACTTTGACGGCTGAAGCAAGATTTTTGAAATTATCACCCATCCTTCGAGTATTCTCAATCAAAGCTTCACAAACAATGTTGAAACCATCGCCCGTATTTATCGCAGTCTCTAACCTTGACTTCAAATCTTCTAAGTTTTGAAATTCTTGTGACGCTATTTTGTGAAGTTGCTCAGATATGTCATTTAACTTCATCTCATTGTTTGTAACAATCGACAAAGGAATTATAATGTCATCAAGATTCATTTACTTATACTCTCATTTTCAAGTTGTTTGATGTAAAGATTAAGCTCATTGTAAACAAGCACAAACCAATAATTTTGATCAAAAAGTCCCCCTCCTCGTGGAAGAATCCCCAAACTTCGTGAAATCAACGCCTGATTGATCAAATGCATCAAACACTCTTCATTGTATTTAATCCAAGCAATTTCTTCTTTCATGTCTTGCAAAAATTTCCTCTGTAGTCTTTCTGTAAATTTTAATGCCTTGTCATAATGGTCTCGTCTAGCGATATAATACAAGGCAAGTTCTACTTTTTTGCAACACGCTCTACCTTTAAGGTATCTGATACATTGTAAATCTCAATTGCTAAATTTGATAACATATCTTGTAACAAAATAGCATCCTTCTCAACCACTTCCTTAGTTACAGGTTGATTATCCTGATCAAACAATCCAACAAATCCTACAACATTATCTCTCCAAATTTTTTTAACAAATTCCAACTGTCTCTTATTTACGTCTATAGCTGCTTTAGGATCAATTTCTTTGAGAGAATTTTTAGATATTTTTTGAAATAATTCAACTTGAAAAGCTTTAAGTTCCTCGATAAATCCATAATTGATACCTTCAAGTATCACAAATGCATCTTCATTAGCAGATTTTTCTCTCTCAGCAGCAGTACCACTCTTATGAACCACATCTCCTTGTTTTCGAAGATAATCCGGAATATAAGGCAACTCAATACGACCCGATAAATTAACATTAACTAACATAGCAATATAACCTCCTCTCTAATCAAACTTCAAAAAATTTTGCACCAGCAATATAATCATAAGACGCTGAAACTAATGGCTTTGAAAGCGTTAATTGATATTTTTGATCAATCTTTTGATTTGACAAATCCTGACTTGGATTAAATGTTGCAATTTGCCCTTCGCCAATCATAAATTTAGTTCTCTGACCTTCACTTTGTCCCTGATTTACAAAAAGTGCAAAAAACTCATAATTACGTGGTAATATCTGCCTACCAAAAGTATACCCATCACTACTATTATTCTTACTAACATCCAAATTTATAAAATGAGAATGCTCAACATAAGTCTCAAGCAACTCATCCTTATTCTCAGAAGTCTCACGAATAGAATACCCTGAAAACTCAACTGTTTGTTCTGGAATTTTCCCAATAGCCGAAATTGAACCACATACCGTCTTTAATGTCTCCGTAGCTTTGGTTGAACTGATTGAATATGAATTGCCAACACAATAAGTTCTAAAAAGTAATACTTCTATCTCATCATTATTATCAAAACATTTTTTCAATTCTTCGCACATTGAATCGTGATAGTACACAATGCTACCTTGTTTCAAATTCAAAGTTCCAAGCTTAGAATTTGCACTGACAGTTTTTACCCTAAAAACACATTCTTTGATTGATTTCCACTTACTAGGTTTTGTAGTTGAAAAAGGTAAGTCTTTTACAACAAGATCCTTTGGCGAAACTCCGTCAACAGCAGTGGTATCCTTTATCTCTGTCCCTGTAAAGCACCATTTAAATTTAGGTACATCAACTGATACCAAAACAAGCCCTAAGGGCATTTTCAATTTTTGTTCAGCCATTTAATTTCTCCTCTTTTAAACCTCAAAAAACTTTGCACCAGCAATATAATCATAAGACACTGAAACTAATGGCTTTGAAAGCGTTAATTGATATTTTTGATCAATTTTTTGATTCGACAAATCTTGACTTGGATTAAATGTTGCAATTTGTCCTTCGCCAATCATAAATTTAGTTCTCTGACCTTCACTTTGTCCTTGATTTACAAAAAGTGCAAAAAACTCATAATTACGCGGTAATATCTGCCTACCAAAAGCATACCCATTACCATTCTTCTTACTAACATCCAAATTTATAAAATGAGAATGCTCAACATAAGTCTCAAGCAACTCATCCTTATTCTCAGAAGTCTCACGAATAGAATACCCTGAAAACTCAACTGTTTGTTCTGGAATTTTCCCAATAGCCGAAATTGAACCACATACCGTCTTCAATGTTTCAGTAGCTTTAGTTGAAGTGATTGAATATGAATTGCCAACACAATAAGTTCTAAAAAGTAGAACTTCTATCTCATCATTATCAACAAAACAGTCTTTCAAAGAACTATACATGACATCGTGATAGTACACAATGCTACCTTGTTTCAAATTCAAAGTCCCAAGCTTAGAATTTGCACTGACAGTTTTTACCCTAAAAACACATTCTTTGATTGATTTCCACTTAGTAGGTTTTGTAGTTGAAAAAGGTAAATCTTTTACAACCAAATCTTTAAGTTCCCCATCACTAGGAGCAGTCTCGCTCTTAATTGTGCTCCCATTAAAACACCATTTGAATTTAGGTATATCAACTGATACCAAAACAAGCCCTAAGGGCATTTTCAATTTTTGTTCAGCCATTCACTTTCTCCTTTTTTGGACACAATAAACCCAAATCACCACTGTTAATCCTAATACCAAGAGTGCTCCTTATTATAGTTACCATCTGAGTATCTTTGTCATCGCCCTCTAAAATTTGTGAATCATCAATGGAAAATGATTGAAGAGAATAATTTACAACTAAAAAGTTAACTATCAAAGTTGCAATCTCAAGACCAATAGTTGGTTTATGCTCTGTACACTCCGTGTAAACTAAAAAATCAAGACTTATAGCGAACGAATAACTTTTACACCTAAGTACAACCTCACCTAAGCCTTTTAACGCAAAAACTACGACTGGAAGATTTAAGGTAGTACAAGTAGGGATCTCAGATTTATAGTAAATTTGAGTTGTTGCAAACTTATTAGAAAACAAATAATTATTCAAATCTTTCTTTAATGTATGTAAAAATTTTTCGATAAATTTCATTTTAACAAATCCTTTGTCTTGGGAATAAGATCTGTATTGATCCAATCTGTATATTGTTTTTTAGGTCCTCTATTTTTTATCTTCAGCCATATAGGAACAGCTGAATCAATAAGTCCCTTATGAGAAGCCCACATTTTAATCCTGGATAAGCTAAGATTAGAATATGAACTGTATGCATCCCCTGAATCTAACATCCTAGACAAAGGAGAATTTACTTTAACCTCAATATTGACACCTTTAGAAGTCTCTTGAGTTTTAATACTAGTGATATTACGAAGTCGACCTGGAACTTGTGATTTTAAAACACCAAGATTCTTATTTATCTTAAGTCCAATAAAACTTTTTGCTTTATCAAAAATCGATTTACTAATCTTAGACTTAATATCATTAACGTTAATCACAAATCTTAACCTCTGAAATTTACTTACCCAATACTCAAAAAAGTACTCTGATCAACTCTAGCAAAAAGAGAATCAATCTGATCAAGCAACTTTTTGAATTTGCAATCTTTTTGATCCCCCGACTTGAAGCATTTAGAATGAAATACGTCAGTATACACTACCTCTAGCAATATAAATAACCAATTATCATAAGCATCACTTTCAACATGATAAAGACCCAGAATCGACTTTGTATACCTTAAACACTCTAAAAGCTCTGGCCTAAGACTCAATGGTATATCTATACGACCATCATCTTTCATACACATCATACGTAAATATTCTACAGAAGTCATACTGATCCACTTATCAAGCAAAACATCGTTATCACTAATATCAACATCTTGATTCATATATTAGTCAATCTCTCGATAAGCCAAATAACTAACTACTAATAGTTATCTCAACAACTTCTTTTGGATTCAAATGAACAACTCCTGCTGTCTGCATTGATGCATGGATATATTCATATTCTATGTCTCCAAATCTTCTAAAGCCTATTTCAGACATAATAGGAACAAACATTATTGAAGGATCAGGTTCGTAAAGAATTGGATGTTCAAGTCCTTTAAATACTCTTGCTAATATATTATGGTCTTTCAGAAGTACATCTCGCACTGTTATATAATGAGGTTCATTGTAAAGATCTACTAAGAGATGTGAAAACTTATGTGGTAATAGTAACACATAAGATCCATTCAATCTTTTCTTATACTCCTCAGATTTACGTTTAGCTTCCACAACCTTTTGATATAAAGCAATCCCAGTAGTTAATGACGAAGCCTCTGTAGCTGTTAATTTAGTTCTACCAGAAAGTGTTGCAATACCTTCAATATTCTTCAATGAGTCTCCAAGAAGAACCGAGTGAAAAATATTTCTCATAAGAGCAGGTCCTAAATCAGCCTTAATTGTATTATCATTCTCAGTACCAAACATCAAAGAACTGTGTGATACAGATATCCCGCAACTAAACAAATGCATCCTATACAAAAATCTTCTGTAAATCTTGCTATAATCTCCAGCAGAAGCATCTCCAGCATTTGAAGTAATATCATCACTACCAATATTGTAAAATACATAACACCCATCTTGAATATTATTTCTACTTATCACCTTAAAAGGCACTAAATCTTCAAGCTTCTCTTCTTTTGCAAGATTTGAAATATCTTCATGATAATTACCAACAGATTGTGAAAAAAAAATACTTTGATCCATATTTTCTAAACCTCCCTAAAAACAAATAACTAACTACTAATAGTTATCTCAACAACTTCTGCAGGATTAAAATGCACAACTCCTGCAGACCGCATTGATGCATGAATGAAATCACCCTCAATGCCTCCAAATCTTCTAAAGCTTATTTCAGACATAATCGGAACAAACATTATTGCGGGATCAGGTTCGTAAAGAATTGGATGTTCAAGTCCTTTAAATATCTTCGTTAATATCTTATGGTCTTTTAGAAGTGACTCTCTTACTGTTATGTATTGAGGTTCACTATAAAGATCCAACAAGAGATGTGCAAACTTATGTGGTAAGAGCAATTGGTAAACTCCCTCAAATTCCTCTTTATAATCCTCAGATTTAAGTTTCGCTTCCACAACTTTTTGATGTAAAGTAGTTCCAGTAGTTAATGACGAAGCCTGTGTAGCCGTTAACTTAGTTCTACCGGAAAGTGTTGCAATACCCTCCATCTTAATAGATGGCTTTCCAAAAACAAGTGAATTATAAGCATTTTTTATAAGAGCGAGTTCTAAATTAGACTTAACCTCATCCTCATTTATCTCACCATCAATCAAATCCCTTTGCGGTATACGTTGAAGCGTATTAAATACATGCATTTTATATGTAATTTCCTCAACGGAATTACCACTCATCCCAATCTCATTACTATAATCTCCAGCACTCGAAGTAACATTATGCCTAGCTGTTGATTTACGAGCCACAAAATACCCATCTCTAAGATCACTTCTATTTATGACCTTATAAGGCACTAAATCTTCAAGCCCCTTTTTTGCAAGACGTAAAATATCCCCATGATAACTGCCATTGAATTCTGAAAAAATACCTCTACTCATATATTACAAAGCCCCCTATTTTTATGAAGAAAATTTTCTATTACCGCTAGTATCATATTCATGACCAATTTGAGCATCTAATAACACAACTTTACTTGAAGTACTAATGCTTATGTCCTTGATTCTACCCACCTGAACTCCACCTTTACCATTTTTGTCTTGGACAAGTTTCCCATCTTTGAAAAAGACATAATGCCCAATTTTAGGAGTTGTATATGATGTATCAAGAGTTACTACTACTTCACCACGTCTTCTAATAGGAACAACTTCTCCTGGTAAGTACTTTTCTGTTTCATATGAAGGTATATAGGTCTTTTTCATAGCAAATCCACGAACAACATCAGTGTTTGTAGTACTAGATGTTGCTTTTTTTACCAAAATATCTCCCATATTAGAGGACTTACTAACTATTACTAAATCCCCAGGCAATATAGCCTCTGAATCAGCATCAACTATTGCAGACTCAGTTTCATGAATTCCACTCTTATGTTCAAATCCTGGTAAAAAACTTTTTTCTGAACCGGAAAAACTAAATTTATGCATGCGCAAACCCAACATTAGCAATTTTATCTTTATATCTCTGTGCCATGGTATTATTTACAATCTCTCCAACAGATCTACCACGTGCATTATTCATTTGCTTGTAAGCTGTAAGTTGTTGTACAAGGAAACTCATATTATCAATCTGTGCATCAAGATCTCCAGATTCATCTACTTGAACTTAATATCATATTTTCTTTTCATAGCATCTAAAAATGCCAACTTTGCATCCTTGATACTACTAACCTTTTCAAATTCTGGAGAAATATCATACTGCTTGGACGCATCCTGTAATTGTGACAAAATCTTAGAATCCCTGAATGCATTAAGTTCGGCCTTCTTTTCAGCTTGTTTCTTATCTCTCTCACCTTCTGCTAATCTCTTCTCAAAATCCTGAATTATCTCTGGTATTCTCTTAGAATCTGAGATCAACTTTTCATACTCTTCAAAAGAAATTGTTACACTTTCTCTATTACCAACATCAGAAGCAAAATTATTGGTAGTTGATAAAGAAATATCATCTAATTGTTCACTTTTCATATTTACCTCCTTTTTCCAAAGTCAAACAACTTACATAAATCAATTCTCACTAAACTTGCAAAAATTCGTTAAGTTCAAACTGAATTTTGTTCACAAGATCTAAATTACCCATCTCATTAGCCTTTTCTAAAATATCTGCATATAAAGACAGAGTACGCGCATGTTTCTCTTCAATATCAGCTTGTTCTTTTTGACTAATCGGCTTCACAGCCTTAAATTGCCAATTAGATTCAAGTCTAAATTTCTTCAGAACTGCATTGATAAAAGGCGCCATCATTAACTTACATATTTGCTCAATATTCAGATAGAATATGTCATAATTTCCAACACTTCCCTCCCCAGACGGAGATGTGGGATATAGTACTTCTTTAGGAATTCCAGAATAGAGCGTCACATCAGACACAATAATCTCAAATGCATCTCTTATAGGACTTACAGAACGTGTAATATTTGCAATATCATCTTCTTTACCAAGTATCATCATTTTATGATTACTATCCAAAACCCCTTCTACATTTTTCTTAAGTTCAGAAAGATCATGTGCCGTCATATCTTTGATTGATGGCAAAGTTGCGGATTTTAGAAAAGTAAAATTGTTAACCTTCAAAAAACCAACCGTCTCATCAAGCAAAGAATTCATCATGCGACTACTCTTCTCTAAAGCCGAAAAATTCAAAAATGACGACTTCATTTTGATAACACGAGTCGGATGTATATGATCAACAGAAAAATCATCTGCATCACAAACCTCACCAAAATTGAAACAACGAGATTCAAAACCATCCTTCAATGGTGTGCGGGGATCTTCAGAATCAGGAACTACTATGTAAAAAGCACTTTCCCCCGAAATAATTGAGGTGTAGACCATCTTTTTGATCACGCTTCTAAAATTGTTATCAAAAAGCACATCAAGCCCATCTCCTTTTTTGTGCTCAATGTCTCTAGATGCTGCAAATCCTGCATATATTTCTGCTACTTGATGAGAAAGTCTTGACGAATCTCTATTCAAACAACTGCTGCTTGTCGGATAAAATATTGAATTTGAAGCAGCACTCTTATCAAAATTCCTTTTAAAAAAATTAAACTTAAACAATCAAACCTCCGTAGCCCAATTACGTAAAAATGGACACAGCATTCAAAAATGCTGGTATATACTGTAAATCTCTTTGCATAACAATATTTGTAGCTATACCACTCTCACTAGAAAAAGACTCATCATAATAATATTCAGTGTCATGAAACTCTAAAATTACGTCTTCGGTCTCTTCTTTTTTTACAACATTCAAATTATTGGGGATAAGATAATCTGAGAGAACATACAGACTACGATTTCTAGCCATCAAAGAACCTCTACCAAAACGAGACAAAACATATCTTAGCTCTTGTCTAGTATGTGGTAAAACAAAAGTTCCCCTAAAACGCGCAAATTCAAGCTGATAATCTTCGCTTGAAAGTAATACTTTACTACTAGCATTAGTTACAACTGTTAGTGGCAGATAACCAAGTCTTCCAACAAGAATTTCTATCAAGCAAACTCTATTTCCTTTTATGTGCACTCCAGTGTAAAAACTGCCTTGTACTCTAGATATCAAACTTTCATCGCACACTTTAAACTGTTTTATAAATCTAGCAGTTCCAAATTCAAATTCTTCACCTAAAACTTCAATTCTAAACCCAATATCATTGCCATGATACGCAAGTTTTTGTTTCTCTAACCAAGAATTAACATCGCCTCCATTCAAAAATGGATTGT
Organism: Borrelia hispanica CRI; assembly: GCF_000500065.1. Classification (NCBI taxonomy): domain Bacteria; kingdom Pseudomonadati; phylum Spirochaetota; class Spirochaetia; order Spirochaetales; family Borreliaceae; genus Borrelia; species Borrelia hispanica. The sequence goes on from NZ_AYOU01000028.1 coordinate 8,952, forward strand.
CTCTATAAGTACTTTTGATCACACACACTGAAGGATTATCTTCATTTGCAATATAACGTTTGTAAAGCCAATGAGAACGCGGAACTGGATTGCTCGACATATAGATTCTACCACCTCTTTCTCTCATTGTCGGAATAAGTTTTTCAATATC
>NZ_AYOU01000029.1 GCF_000500065.1 Borrelia hispanica CRI
AGCCTCTACTTTAGAATAGATCTCTGCCAACTTTGTAAGTCCTTCACTACTATTCCCCGCAGCCTCCCCAAACATACGCATACGTTGACTAACTTCAGAAGCAGAAGCTCCATAAGATAACATGGTTTGAGCAGCACTACTTATAGCTTCACTAGTAAATGTGGTTTGTTCCCCAAAAGCATTCATATCATCGGCTAAAGCTTTTCCAAGACTATCGTTATTTAGCATCTGTGAAAAAACACTAACTTCATTGTTAAATGATTCTAAAGACTCCATAGCGCCTGTAAAAACATTATTAACAGCATTGCCCGCCATTTGAAGAGTTTTCACAATCAAAACTATAGGACCAATAGTATTTACCATTCTCTCTAAAGCGTCCGCTGCTGCATTTGCCATATTTTTTACATTGAACAAATTTTTACCAACACGTTTTAGAGTGCTCCCAACGCTTTTGAAACTTTTGGTACTATTACTTCCAACAACTTTGACGGCTGAAGCAAGATTTTTGAAATTATCACCCATCCTTCGAGTATTCTCAATCAAAGCCTCACACACTACATTAAAACCATCGCCCGTATTTATCGCAGTCTCTAACCTTGACCTTAAATCTTCCAAGCTTTGAAATTCTTGTGACGCTATTTTTTGAAGTTGTTCAGATATGTCATTCAATTTACTTTCATTATTGGTAACAATCGATAAAGGAATTATAATGTCATCAAGATTCATTTACTTATACTCTCATTTTCAAGTTGTTTGATGTAAAGATTAAGCTCATTATAAACAAGAACAAACCAATAATTTTGATCAAAAAGTCCCCCTCCTCGTGGAAGAATCCCCACACTTCTTGAAATCAACGCCTGATTGATCAAATGCATCAAACACTCTTCATTGTATTTTATCCAATCAATTTCTTCTTTCATGTCTTGCAAAAATTTGTTCTGTAGTCTTTCTGCAAATTTCAATACCTTGTCATAATGGTCTCGTCTAGAGATATAATGCAAGGCAATCTCTACTTTTTTGAAACACGTTCTACCTTTAACGTATCTGATACGTTGTAAATCTCAATTGCTAAGTTAGATAACATATCTTGTAACAAAATAGCATCCTTCTCAACCACTTCCTTAGTTACAGGTTGATTATCCTGATCAAACAACCCAACAAATCCTACAACATTATCTCTCCAAATTTTTTTTATGAATTCCAACTGTCTCTTATTTACGTCTATAGCTACTTTAGAATCAATTTCTTTGAGAGAATTTTTAGACAATTTTTGAAATAATTCAACTTGAAACGCTTTAAGCTCCTCGATAAATCCATAATTTACACCTTCAAGTATCACAAATGCATCTTCATTAGCAGATTTTTCTCTCTCAACAGCAGTACCACTCTTATTAACCACATCTCCTTGTTTTCTAAGATAATCTGGAATATAAGGCAACTCGATACGACCCGATAAATTAACATTAACTAACATAGCAATATAACCTCCTCTCTAATCAAACTTCAAAAAATTTTGCACCAGCAATATAATCATAAGACACTGAAACTAATGGCTTTGAAAGCGTTAATTGATATTTTTGATCAATCTTTTGATTTGACAAATCTTGACTTGGATTAAATGTTGCAATTTGTCCTTCGCCAATCATAAATTTAGTTCTCTGACCTTCACTTTGTCCTTGATTTACAAAAAGTGCAAAAAACTCATAATTACGCGGTAATATCTGCCTACCAAAAGTATACCCATCACTACTATTATTCTTACTAACATCCAAATTTATAAAATGAGAATGCTCAACATAAGTCTCAAGCAACTCATCCTTATTCTCAGAAGTCTCACGAATAGAATACCCTGAAAACTCAACTGTTTGTTCTGGAATTTTCCCAATAGCCGAAATTGAACCACATACCGTCTT
>NZ_AYOU01000030.1 GCF_000500065.1 Borrelia hispanica CRI
GCTTTGATTGAGAATACTCGAAGGATGGGTGATAATTTCAAAAATCTTGCTTCAGCCGTCAAAGTTGTTGGAAGTAATAGTACCAAAAGTTTCAAAAGCGTTGGGAGCACTCTAAAACGTGTTGGTAAAAATTTGTTCAATGTAAAAAATATGGCAAATGCAGCAGCGGACGCTTTAGAGAGAATGGTAAATACTATTGGTCCTATAGTTTTGATTGTGAAAACTCTTCAAATGGCGGGCAATGCTGTTAATAATGTTTTTACAGGCGCTATGGAGTCTTTAGAATCATTTAACAATGAAGTTAGTGTTTTTTCACAGATGCTAAATAACGATAGTCTTGGAAAAGCTTTAGCCGATGATATGAATGCTTTTGGGGAACAAACCACATTTACTAGTGAAGCTATAAGTAGTGCTGCTCAAACCATGTTATCTTATGGAGCTTCTGCTTCTGAAGTTAGTCAACGTATGCGTATGTTTGGGGAGGCTGCGGGGAATAGTAGTGAAGGACTTACAAAGTTGGCAGAGATCTATTCTAAAGTAGAGGCTAGTAATAGGATTGCCGTAGAAGATCTTGAAGCTCTTCGTAGTGTTGGAGTTGACATTACGGATATTTTGGCAAAAGAAGCTGGAGTAGCAAGTGACGAATTATTAGAATTGGCAAGTAAAGGTCGAGTTGGTTTCGATGAATTAAGTGGTGCTTTGAAGAAGGCTACAGCTGAAGGTGGTAAGTTTTACGGCAATACTGCTCGTGGAGCAAAGAATTTGTCAGAAGCTCAGCTTCAAACTTCTAAATTAAGTAGTAAATTATTTCTTGAGCTTGGAAAAGCATTTGAACCTTTGATGATTGGTTTTGAAAAAACGAAACAATGGTTAATGATTGGAATTTTAGTTCCCATAACAAAAGCAACTGCTTCGGTAATTACTTTTACTAAGAAATTGACAGATTTTGTAGGTTATGTTTCTACCAAGTTTGTTGAGGGATTCAAGTTTGCAATTCAATCAGTTGTCAATATTTTTGTAAAGATCAAAAATTCTGTAGTCGATGTATTTGATCAAATAAAAGAGTTTGCAAACTATGTTGCTACTAAATTTGTTGAAAAATTTAAGGCTGGATTCGAACCGATTATCTCTCTTTTTCAAACTTTGAAAAAATGGTCACAAAGTGTTTGGGATACATTGTATGAAGCATTGAGTATGGTTAAAGGTAAAGATAAGAAGATTGTAGAGACAGTTGCATCATCAGAGCCTGCTCCTGATTTGGTGAAGGATAATAGTAATTCAGAAAAACGAAAAATAGAGGCCGAAAAAAGAAGAATAGATAATCTCAATAAGCAGATGATTGCAGAATATGAGACTTTGCAACAACAAATTTTCAAAATGCAAAGAGCAGTATTTCTTAAGCCTTTGCATGAACAAGAAAAGGCTACTCGTGATTTACAGTCTATAGTAAATGCAAAAAATAAGGAATTTATTGGTAAGTATGGCAAAAATTTTGATATTTTGATTCAACAAAATCAGCAAACTCTTGCTAATATTGAGAAACAGGTTAATGATTTTGCTCAATCTAATCATCATTTTGTGAATCAACATAAAGACTTACAAGCAGAAATAGCAAGACTGAATCAAGAAGTTTTGATGCTTCCATATGAAGAACAAGAAAGTAAAATGAAGGAACTTGCTAATGTTATTAATGTGAAGCAGCAAGAATTTGTTAATAATTATTCAGAAAGTTTTCATTCTCTTAATGATGCTAATAAGCAACTGTTTATTGCCCTTAAAAAGGGAGTAGATGAATTTGAAAAAACAGCAAATGATAGATCTTTTGTAGAAGCACACAAAGCTTTACAAGAAAAGGTTACGTCAATGCAGTTTGAAGTATTTATGCGTCCTTTAAAAGAAAGAGAAAAAGCTACTGCTGAGATGCAGGTTAAGATTAATAAGCTTTATAGTGATTTTGTAGAATCACATAAGAAAGAATTTAAAATGCTTAATGAAGCAAACAGGAATACTTTACTTCAACTTGCAGATCAAGTCAAAGAAACAGCTAAAGGTGTGAGTTTGAATTTAAATGAGATGTTAAATAAGGTTTTATCTGCTACAAAGCAAGTTGTTAATAAAGATTTAGGGAAACAAATAATACTTGATCTAGAATCTGATATAGAGAGGCTATTCGATACTCTAATAAGATCATTTTTTGAATTATCAAAAAATATAGTGTCATCTTTGCCTTTTGGAGACGCTATAGTATCTGTTGTAGAATTTGCCGAAGGAATTTTTCAAGGTTTTGCAGAAGGTGCAGTCAAAAAGATTGAAAAAAAGCGTGATGAGGATTTAAAAGAATTAGCTAAACAAAGTGAAGTTAAACTTCTTAATCTTGAGAAAGTATTTGATCGTGAAATTGAGATGCGAAAAGAGAAGCTGAATGAGCTTGATGCTCAGTATAATAAGGAGATCGCGTTCTTAAAACAGGCTCAAAGTAAAGGACAAATATCTGGAGAGGAGTTTCAAAAGAGAATTTCAAAAGTAGAAAGTGAGTATCAATTTCAAAGACAACAGCATAGTGAAGCAGTTACTAAGGCAGAAGATTCTAAAAAGCTTGAATCGGAGCGTTTACGTAAACTTGAGGTTTTAGAAGGAGAACGAATTAAGGCAGAGGCAGAAGTTGAAAAAGTAAAGTCAAGTTTGTTTTATTGGAACAAAGCTAATGATGTGCGTCATGCTCAAAATTTATTGGACGAAATATTGAAAAGAATGTCAAAAGTAAAATCAGCAGGATCTATAGAAGAAATAAAGCTTGCCCGCAGTGGGGCTATGTTTAAGACGACAAGGCCAACATTTATTCCTGGTGCAGGACTCATGACTAGTGAATTTGGTCAAAATGAGCTTGTAAGAGTAACACCAGCACCAATTGATCAAAATTTGAGAAATTTTGAAGCAAGAATCATCGCAGAAGAGATTAACAGAATACAAAAAAGTGAAGGAAGTAATAAGGGACACGTAATTGTCAATAATTATAATTTTCATGGGGATGTTTTGGATGCCGACAAACTTGTTCGGATGTTGAAAGAGAAGGAACATGCAATTGGTTTTAGAATGTCGGAATAGAAAAAATGAAAAATATTTTCAACAATCGATTTTATCTATTGATTTTTTGTGAAAAAGATGTATAATATTAATTGTATTCATAGTAAGATAATTTATTATTTTTGCTATTGATACACCCTTGAATAAGATCAATAACTTTTGTTGTTGGTCTTATTCTTTTTTTATAAGTTTACTAATTCATAACGATAAGTTTACTAATTCATGACGATAAGTTTACTAATTCATGACGATAAGTTTACTAATTCATGACGATAAGTTTACTAATTCATGACGATAAGTTTACTAATTCATGACGATAAGTTTACTAATTCATGACGATTTAGTAATATAATTATGGGAGGTTCGGGGTTTGTATATATGGTAAGTAAGAATAATAGTAAAAGAAATATTGATGTTGAGTTTCGTATTATGGATCGTTGGAGACTTAATTTTGAATTTATTGTTTGCAATATTTGGTTAATAATGTTTGCTTTATTGTTATTTTTCTTTAATGTTTTGCATTCTCATAGAGGAATTTTAGGCTATGATGTTGGTAGTAATTATAAACTATATTTTACATTACCATTTACAATGGTAATTATTTTAGTACCATCTTCGATATTGTTATATTTTTTGTACTTATTGAGAAAGCGTGTTCAAGTTTCATTGTTTGTATTTTTAGAAAAAGTAGCAATACTTGTATTATTAGTCATAGGACTTGTAACGCAGTCTGTAAGTTCGTGGATGAGTTTTGAAAGTTTTTTTAGCTTGATGTTTGAAAATACTATTAATGACGTTGTTTTGAGCGTTAAAAATAGTCAGAATTCAAAAGAGAAAAATATTCTCAAACGACTCTCTGAGAGAGAAAAAATACTGAAAGATGAGATATCTAATATTGATATTAAGATCAAAAATAATGATGATCGTATAGAATTTGCGAAAAATAAACACTTGAGTTTAGATTATACATATAAAACTATGAAACAAGATTATATGAGAGAAATTGAAAATGCAAGAAGAGAGAATAAGGATTTATTTGCGAAAAAGAATGAATATTTGAAGTCTTTGGATGATTTAGGATCTCAGTTTGATGATCTTGTTGTAAAAAAAGATTTATATAATAATAGAATTAAGGCAATCAATGTGTTAGATGGGACATCTATTGTTATTAATAAAAATGATTATTCAAATATAATTTTTGTTCATTTGCTATTGTTGTTGTCTATTTGTTTAGATATATTTTTAGTAATGGTTTTTTGTATAATACAAAATTCTTATCATAAATTTTGTGAAAGAAAATTATTATTTTTATGTGATGATGGTATTAAGTGTAGTAGTTGTAGTAAGAGTAGTGTGAATCAAAAGGTTCAAAATCATGGTCAAATTTCTAGTTTAGAGGCTAAAGAAATATCTGCAAACAATATTGTTGATAAATCACTTGAGTTTATTGCATCTAATTTAGAACCTGATAGACGTACTATAAAGTCTTTGATTCAAATTAATCAAGATACAAATGTGTCTCATTATAAAATAAGGAAGTATTTATTAGATCTAATGGAGAGAGGTTTAGTTGTAAAGGATAAAAATAGATTGGTACTTGTTGATAATATATCAAATTTATAATAGTTTGAAAATTTAAGTGCTAGTTTTGTAAAGAAATTAAATGCCAAAGTCGTTAATAAATGATTATTTATTTTATTGTATTATTTGTTAATTTATTAATAATTAATTTTAAATTATTGAAAATCGAAATTTTTGCTTTATATTATATTTTGTTTAATATGTAAACCTCAAATAATTTCATTTTATCTATAAATTTCTTAAAATAGTAATAAATATGTTGCTATTTTATATTATATTTATTCATTTGGTGATAATTAATGGGGGTTTAAATAAGACAAATTTTTCAAAAGAGGTGTAATAATGAAATTCAAAAACAAATTTTTAATTTTAAGTTTGCTTTTCAGTTTTATTAGTTGTGATTTATTCTTTGGTTTGAATTCTAATAAGGATGCTATTGAAGAGAATAGTGAATCTTTAGAACACGTTGATAGTGAAACATCTAATCAAAGAGGCATAAGATCTGTTTTAGAAGAAGCAGCTGAAGTAGTAGAACCTGTATTAAAAGCTTTTGTAGAACCTGTATTAGAAGCTATATTAGAACCTGTAGTAGCAAAACCTGTAGTGGTAGATGCTAAAGAAGAAGAAAAAATAGTAGTAGCAGCTGAAGTAGGGGCAGAAGAAGAAAGTGAAGAAAATAAAGAAGTAGAAGAAAAGGATGTAAAAGATTTAGAAGTTAAATTGCAGCTGAATAAGGATGATGATGTTAGAGATGTGAAAGATGCCCTTTATTGGATCAAAGCAATAAAAGAAAAGAAATCAGATATAATGTATGAAGTTTTAGCGATAGCAGGAGATATTGAGCTTTTAAAAAAGATTGTTTCGCAAAAATATAAACAAGAGGATAAGGCTAATGATATAAGTCAACTTTTAGATAATTCTCGACAAATGATACATAATATTATGAGAAGTTCATATGAATATAATGAAGAATTTTTTTCAGAATTGGAAGCAAATTTTCAAAAAGTAAAAAACTTTTTAGAAGAGGCTATTGAAAAAAATAAAAAAATAAAATAAAAAATATTAATAATAATGAAATAGAATAG
>NZ_AYOU01000031.1 GCF_000500065.1 Borrelia hispanica CRI
TGGGGATATATCGATAATAATTCCAACAAAATCTGTGTAATTATTCTTATCAAAAGTAATATCATGACTTGCAAATTCATTATCTGTACTATTTATAGCTTTATAAAAGCGAATATCAGATGTTTCTTTGAAGTAGTGAATTACTCGTCCTGCAAGATTTTTAAGCCTGAGTCTTACATGCATTATACAACTCCTATTGCAAAAGGTTTTGTTTGCTCTAGTTTTACTTCTTTAAGTAGAGCTTCAAAAGCAATACAATAATCATTATTTATACAGGTTGTATTATCAGATGTTGGATGATAATCAATCTCCAGTTCACCTAATTTTTCTTTCTTTATTCGTCCAAGATCAATATCATGTATTACACCACAACGTTGTAACTTACATCCTAAGTAGTAATATAAGAGTAGTGATGCTTGACTTTCATTTAATGAGTTCAAGCTGATACCTTTTGTTTTAATTATCATCTCAAGTAAATTTGCTTGTTGTTGAAACTCATCAAAACTTAAATTATCTTCTGTTACATTTAAAAGAGATTTAATTTTAAGATAAATATCTCTAAGTCCTTCTGATTCGACATCACTACTCATCAACTTTAATTCCTTTAACTTTGTTTAATATCAACTCTTAAAATAGTTTTTTCTGTTGCTAGTAAACCACCAAGAACAAAATCAAGATATGAATAAGCGATATCACTTGAATTTTTATCAACATGTTCATTTAGAGTTGGTAACATATATTTATTTGGTCTAAATTCAATTAAATTTGGATTCAAAGGATAAATAAGTATTTGATTTTGCAAAAGATTACTTGTTTGTAAGTAAACTCTTTGCCTATTATTAATAGACTTTATAATTTTAATTAATATATCTTCCCACAAATAAGAAAATGATAAATTTTTTACTACATATGGTTCACTAAGTTTTAAACTTGTTAATGGATCAACTAGTACCATAATAGGAGTAGAAAATTCGTCACCAAATTCTAATTTTGCAAGTCCGGATTTTATCTTTTCAAATATCTTATCCATTTTATCTTTATTAGATTGTTCAACTTCTTCTTTAATTTGGTTTGGCATATTAAGTAGTCCATACATATTAGAAGGTAATACTACTTGATTTTTACCATCTTTTTGAATTGACAGAGTACCGGTTAATATAAAATAATCAATAAGTTTAATAATTTCATTATTTGCTAATTTATATGCTTCTCTAAAAGAAAGAATATAATCATTAGTATCCAAAGTAGGATCTGTAGAAATTTCAATTGATGGTTTGAGATGTCTAAACCTATACTGTAATCTTAAATAATTAAATTTAATTGTTTGTGAACGAAAACCTACTGTAGCAATAGAGTTGACTTCATTAATTAAAATTGTTGGATTAGCATTAAGAAAAGCATCCCATTTAATTATTTTGTGATATTTGTCACAAGCAACTTTTTCTTTTATTTGTTCTTTAGATAACCATTTGTAAAACATTGGTTTTTTTATATCATTCTCAAGATCGTCTAGTTCTTTAAAATAATAATTTTCATTAAGTTCTGTCATAAACTTTAGTTCCTTTAACTTTGTTTAATATCAA
>NZ_AYOU01000032.1 GCF_000500065.1 Borrelia hispanica CRI
TACACTGGCTTTATATGTTGGAAAGTCTTTATAAAGTTCTTCTTGGGTCTTTATAAATTCCTTTGAAATTGCCTCATTATCATATGTCGTAAAATTATATGTAGAATATATCGTGTTATTATCAATATAATCTGTTTTAAAATAATGCTCCGGATGATCAGGATTAGTATCAAAAACAATAAACTCTGGTTTTATTCTTAGTCTCTTAAGCGCTTCTTTTAATGTCTCTTTATGCAGCGTTGTTGCTTCATTAACATAAATAACAGCAGAATTCGATCCTCTAAATCTTTCAAAATCTCTTATTTTATCACCACCATATAAATTAACCCTTAAAGAATTAATTTCAAAATATGACGTATTTGAATATTTAGGAACAAAAGGTATTTTAAGCATATTAGCAAGCTTTTCAAACTGGCCTGTAACATTAATTTCTAATGCCTTCTGTGAGTTGCCTAATATAAAATTATTGGTATCTTGACTATAAAGATGCCTATTTTTAAGTAAAGTTTTTAAGAATAAATAACAAGCCAAAAATGTTTTACCACTTGCAATTCCACCTGATAAAATAACCTTGTTTTGATTATTCTTTTCAATATCACGTAACACTTTACGTTGTTTTTTATTTAAGAACTTCTTTTCAAAGCTTTTAAAATCAACAACTACTGGTTTTGCTTTAATAAAAGACGCAATATCAATCCCAAAATCACGCTTATATTCCCTTTGCAGAGACTTAAAAATACTACTACTGTATATATCCATTTATTTATCCTCCAAACTTAAATCTACCCTCATCTAAGTCTGCGATTTTGAGTTTCTTCATTGTTTCATAACATAACTTCATTGTTTTATCTTCTTTCTCACGTTTTAAATCTTTAAGTTTAATTTTCTTATCTTGAAGTTCTCTACTATTTCCTTTCTTTTTACTCATTTTAATCTCTCTCTCCAATAGATCTATTTCTTCTATACAATCCTCAAGTTCTAATTCTAAATAATTATTAAATGCCTTCATAAACTTAAGTCCAAGTTGACTTTTCGTTATACTAAATTGACTTTTAAGCTCACGTGCTTTGGCATTGTTTTCAAGTACTCGATCTAAGACACTATTAAGAGTAGTTTTACAAATGGTTATTTTATTATCACTATCAAACTCTTTTGGATTATCTTGACTAATCTCCCATTTTTGTCTCATCTTACATACATTAGCTCGTGACACACAAAGCTCTTTTGCTATTTCAGCATCACTTAATCGATCTTCATTAAAATACATGGCATAATCTTCATATGCCCTCTTTACTTTATTCATATCTCTTCAACCTTATAATTTAACAAAAAATTAATTTAGTTTAACATAAACTCTATAACAAAATAATAATTTTACAAAATCAACGAAAAAAAGCTTATAAGTATATACTTAGAGCAAAGTATAATGTATAATCCGTAAAATGAGGAGAATATTTTATGAAGAAAAATAGAAGTATATTGATACTTTGCATTATATTATTTTTGTATGGCTGCAATTCAAATAAAAACCCAGATCAAGTAAGGGGTAAAGCTTCCCGAATTACTAGATCTACAGATGAATCTCCCCTACAAAAAATCACTTCAGATACTGAAGAAAAAAATAGATTTAACCTATTAATGTACGGGCTGGATATAGCACAAAAAAATCTCAAATTAAAATATAAAAAAGATACAAAATCCCGAGATTCAATAAACAACTACAAGGGGTTTGAGACTTGGATTTTAGATAAGGCACAAACACAACAACAAGAAGAATTAAGTAAGGCCTTCATTTATGCATATAATTGTCTAGATACGAAAGTAAAAACCCTTAACAGTCAGATGACTATTATGCAATATGTAGAAGGTGCTTTTTCTGAATATTTATATGACACATACAGAACCAGCCGTCAATATTATGCAAGACTGTATGGAAATAAAACTGGAGGTTTCCCTGTTAACCATGTAAGCTCATTTTTTGAGTATCTTATACATTCACTAATTAAAGACCACGATACTAATGAAAAAAAATTTCAAATAATGAAAGACATACTTGAAAATAAAAATAGTAAAATCTATACAGATATATCTAAATTATTGACAGATTAAAAATTAGTAACAAACCAAATTATTAACTGAAGATAAGTAAACATTTAGCAACTACTAAATCGTAGTTGCTAATCAAATAATAATCAAAGTAATTCATACAACATAACAATAATCGCTGTATATTTTAAAATCACAAATATGTATTAAAATGAGGAGATTTTATATGAAAATAACCAATTTTACTTTGATTTTATTACTATTAATGAGTAGTTGTGAACAAGATAATAATACAAATAAAGGAATTAAGAGCAGAAATAAAAGAGACTTAGAACAACAAGTAGAAGCACAAAAAACACCTGAAGAAGATTTGAGAGAAAAGTTAAGTGACAATCAAAAACAGGGCCTAGATTTTTTAAAAGAAGCTTTAAGTAGTGAATCTGATTTTAACAATTTTCTAAATGCAGAAGAATCTCAAATAAAAGAAGCTCTTGATCACATTCAATCAGAACTTGCAAAATGCACAGGAGATGACGCAGAACAACAAAAAGAAACATTTAAAGAAGTAGTAAAGGGTGCTTTGGGGGGTGAATTAGATAAATTTACAGAACAAGCATCTAGTGCTTGTGGACAAGGCAATTAATCAGACAATCAAAAGAATTTAAAAACAAGATTTAAGAAAGAGAGTACCAAGATATTTTGATAAAAGTAAAAGTATAAATAAAAAGATTTAAAAAAAGGTATAAGTAAACAAAATGTTAACTTGAAGTTAACACAGAAAGATAAGTTAAAAAAAGAAGAGAGATATCTCTCATTGCAAACAGATGGGTCTTTAAAATAAAATCTAGAAAGAATATACAGCAAATTTTTAAGTATTTGTTAAAGCTACCACAAAGTATACTATATATTTTGTGCTGCACCCTTAAATATCAGCCCTTCTGATTAAAATACATGCTTTACACATTAAATTTTGCATACAATGGAGAGACATATAATTTGACATAAATTAAGAGTATTTGCTAACATATTTATACATAATTTTACTTATTTTTATA
>NZ_AYOU01000033.1 GCF_000500065.1 Borrelia hispanica CRI
GTAATAATCTATTCTATTTCATTATTATTAATATTTTTTATTTTATTCTTTTATTTTTTTTTCAATAGCCTCTTCTAAAAAGTTTTTTACCTTTTTAAAATTTGCTTCCAGTTTTACAAAAGATTCTTCTTTATATTCATATAAACTTTTCATAAGATCATTTATCACTATAGTTTGAGAATCTTTTAAGAGTTGAATTATATCATTAGCCTTATCCTCTTGTTTGTATTTTTGTGAAATAATATTTTTCAAAAGCTCAATATCTCCTGATATTGCTAAAACTTCAATCATCATACCTGATTGTTTTTTTTCTTTTATTGTTTTAATCCAATAAAGTGCATCATTCACATCATACAAATCAAACTTATCCGGAAGAAGTTTAGCCTCTAAATCTTTTACATCCTTTTCTTCTACTTCTTCATTTTCTTTACTTTCTAATTCTTCTTCAGCTTCTACTTTAACTTCTTCTTCAGCTTCTACTTTAGCTTCTACTGTTTTTTTATCATTATCATCTTCTTCTGCAGACTCTACTACAGGTCCTAATATAGCTTCTAATACAGGTCCTACAAAAGCTTTTACTACAGGTTCTACTACTTCAGCTGTTTCTTCTAAAACAGATCTTCTGCTTCTTTTCTTAGATGTTTCACTATCAACGTGTTCTAAAGATTCACTATTATCTTCAATAGCATCCTTATTAGAATTCACACCAAAGAATAAATCACAACTAATAAAACTGAAAAGCAAACTTAAAATTAAAAATTTGTTTTTGAATTTCACTATTACACCTCCTATTTTGAAAGATTTGTCTTATTTTTATTATTTTATTACTATTTTAAAATATATAATTAAATCAAAGTTATTTAAAATTAAGGAGTATATTAACAAATATATACAATTTATAATTGTAAAGCAAAAATCTTTATTTTCAATAATTCAAAATTAATTATTAATAAATTAATAACAAATACAATAAAATAAATAATCATTTATTAACAACTTTAGCTTTTAATTCCTTTGCAAAGCGAGCACTCAAATTTTCAACCCTCAACTGAATTTTCTCCTCTTTAATTCTTCGCTCTTTCTCCTCATATTCAATCCAATCCTCAAAACTTTTATCCGCTCCATATCTTCTTTGGAATTCTTTAAATTCACGATCCATTGCCTCTATATTAGCGTCAACCTGCGCTATAAATGCCTCCATCTCCATTTCTTCATCTCTAAAACCTTTCTTTTTTTTAGGAAATTTAATATCTTTCATAATAAAATAAAACCCTCTTACTTTTTATAATTTTTTATAAATAATTTAAAAAATATTGTTACCTTATTACAAGGTAACAGAACGTAAATAGATATATAATTATAAAGCAAAAATCTTTGTTTGAAAAATTGATTAATTATAAATTTGATACATTATCTATCAGCACCAATATTTTCATAACAGTTTTCATAACAGTTTTCATAACAGTTTTCATAACAGTTTTCATAACAGTTTTCATAACAGTTTTCATAACA
>NZ_AYOU01000034.1 GCF_000500065.1 Borrelia hispanica CRI
AATGCAAAGAATGCAGCAGAAATTGCGGCTGCTAAGAAGGCAGAACAAAAAGAACTTGGAGCTTCAGTTCGAAAAGATGCAGTAATAGCAGGAGGGATAGCGTTAAGAGGGATGGCAAAGAATGGTAAATTTGTTGTTAAGACAGGTGAAGATAAATCGGCTTTTGCTATTAATGGAGTAGTGGCAAGTGCAGTTAATAAAGTGTTGAGTACATTGACAGTAGCAATCAGGAATGCAGTGGATTTGGGATTGAAAGAGATTAATAAGGTATTGGGAGAGATTAAGCAAGGAGAAGGTTCTGAAAATAAAGTTAGTGAGTGAGTTATTATATATTGAATATAGTTAAAATTATTAGATAAGAATGCTGATAAAGAGAACAGTAATAAGGCTCTCTTTTTTTATTTTCTGTATTGATGTGTGTTGTATGAATGTTGTTCATATAAATCATTTTTTTTCTTTTAATCCTTAAAAGCAAAGCTAAAAATAATAATAAAAAACAAGGAGGCGAAGGAAAGGAATGAAAGAGAAGAAAGGAATAGGAAATATAGAAGAGTGTATAAGCGAGTATAGAGAGAAGGGAAGAGAGAAGGGAAGAGAGAAGGGAAGTAAAAGAGGATTAAAGGGGATAAGAATAAGAGAAGTAATGATGGTGATGGTGATGGTAGTGATGGTGGTGATGGGATGTAATAGTGGGGTAAAGGATCCAGAGAAAGTATTTTTGAGTGATATAGCAAATTTAGGGAAAGGATTTTTAGATGTATTTGTGAGTTTTGGGGATATGATTACAGGGACGTTGGGGATAAAAGCGGACACAAAAAATCGGATATTGGGAAATATTTTACTGATATTGAAAAAACTATGATTTCAGTAAAGGAGAAGTTGCAGGCAGAAGTGGCAGAGAATGGTAATTATGGGAGACTTAAGGAAGTGGTTGAGCAATTTATTATTGGAACATTAGATAAGATTTCAAGAGGTGCTAAGGAGGCGTCAAAAGGGGCTATTGGTAGTGAAACCCTTGGAAATGCTGTTAAAAATGAGGATGCGGCACCTGCAGAAGTTTCGAGTGTGAATGCACTTGTTGAAGGAATTAAAACAATAGTTGATGTGGTTTTAAAAGATAATGGAAGGGCAGATGCGAATGTAACTGGAGAGGAGGATAAAAAGGATATAGGTAAGTTGTTTAGTAAAGCAGGTGACAATGGAACAGAGGCTGAAGCAGCTAAGGCAAATGCATCAATTGAGGCGGTAAGCGGTGCTGATATATTGCAAGCTATTGCTAGTTCTGGTATAGCCGAAGCTGGGAAAGATATTGACCAGGCAAAAGATGCTGCTGAAATTGCTACTGCTAAGAATAGTGGGAATACTAAAGAGACTAAAAAGAAGGATGCAGTTATTGCGGGAGGAATAGCATTAAGAGCGATGGCAAAGAATGGTAAATTAGCTGCTAAGAATGAAGATAAGGCTACATTTGCTATAAATGGAGCAGCAGCAAGTGCGGTTGGTAAGACACTAAGTACTCTTATAATTGCGATAAGAAATACAGTTGATAGTGGATTAAAAAAGATAAATGAAATATTGGCTACAATTAAGCAAGAAGATAAGGGAGCAGAAGCAGCTAGTGGGCAACAATCATGAATAATTGTAGATATAGATAAAGAGCAGTAAGATAAAAAAGTTATTTAAAGAAAACACTTCTCTAGTTCTTTGCGAAGCATGGGAGATGTTTTCTTTTTAAATTCAGTGATTTCATTATAATTGATGTTTTCCAAAATCAGTACAACAGCAAACATAAATTAAAGATGAATAAACTAAATACACACATGATAAATAATACTTTACAAAAGAATTGGTCTTAGGGAAGAAAAAATAGAACTTGCAAAAGAAATAGAGTAAGGATTTAAAAAGAGATATGAGAGAAGTCAAAGGGCAAAAATGAGAAAAAGAGAGTAAAAGGGATAGTGATGATGGTAGTGATGGGATGTAATAGTGGGGGAGTAAAAGATCCAGAGAAAGTGTTTTTGAGTGATATAGCAAATTTAGGAAAAGGATTTTTAGATGTTTTTGTGAGTTTTGGCGATATGATTACAGGGACATTGGGGATAAAGGCGGAAACAAAGAAAAGTGAGATAGGGAAATATTTTAGTGATATTGAGAAGAGTATGCAAACTACTAAAGTAAAATTAAATGAAATTTTAGAGAAGAATGGGAAATATGAAAAAGTTAAAACAATTGTTGAGGAGTTTATTAGTGGTACTGTAGATAAGATAGCAGAAGGAGCAAAGGAAGCAGCAGGTGGAGTTAGCGGTAGTGGTAGTGAATCTGTGGGGAATGCTGTTAAAAACCAGAATGCATCTCCTTCAGAATTACAAGGTGTTAAATCTCTGGTGAAAGGAATTAAAGAGATAGTTGAGATTGTGTTAAAAGGGAAGGGAGATGCAGGTGCTGATGTTACTAAAGGTGATAGTAAGAAAGATGTTGGTAAGTTATTTACTACTACTGATGCTAATAGAGCTGATAATGCGGCAGCCCAAGCAGCAGCAGCGTCAATAGGAGCAGTAAGTGGAGCAGATATATTGCAAGCGATAGCTAAGTCTAAAGAAGACCCTCAAGTTGATAATACTGATGGAATTGAGAAAGCGGGAGATGCAGCCGAGATAGCAGTTGCTAAAGCTGTTGATAATAAGAAAGAGATTAAAGATGATGCAAAGAAAGATGCAGTAATAGCAGGAGGGATAGCATTGAGAGCAATGACTAAGGGTAATAAATTTTCTATTAAGAATGATGCCGATGATGCTGTGATAAAGACAGTAAATGGAGCTGCCGCAAGTGCGGTGAATAAGGTATTGAATACTTTGACAATAGCAATAAGGAATACAGTGAATGAAGGTTTAAAAGGGATTAGTGAGGCATTGGGGGAGATTAAGCAAGGAGAGGGTTCTGAAGTTAAAGCTAAGGCTAATTAGTAGGTGAATTAGTATATATAAGTTTATGTAATAATTATTAGGTAAAAAGGCTAGTAGAGAGCGCAATAAAGCTCTCTTTTTTTATTTGCAGTATGAAATCATATTTTTTCCTTCTAATCTTAAAAAAGTAAAAGAAAAAATAGATAAATCAAGATCTCCAAAGGCAGCAGTTCAACAATAATAGAGATAGTTAGATTAAATTATTTAGAAATTAGGATTATAAGGCAAGTTTAGATATGAGTCTAGTTTGCCTTTTTTAAAATAATTTTTATTTTTTATGTTTCTTTCTTACAATATATATAAGCAAAGTCATTATTATTTCTTTTGATTAATTTTATTATGGTATTTACTTATAGTAAGTAGAGTGATGGAAGTGAAGTGATGTATTTTTTGTATGTTTGATATTGTTTTTTTGTTTTATTAAAGTGTTCTAATTGAGAATATGCAGTTTTATTGTAAAAATTGCACAACCAAAGACTATATTATCTAAAATTATATATAATTGTCATTAAATTTTTTCAAATGTGACTAATGTATTTTATAACAAAAAGTAAAAAGGCTAGTCAATCTGATACTACTCAAACTACAGCTACTATCGTTTTATTGTATAAAATTGTATAGATTATAAATGTTAATGTTATTAGAAATTTCACAAAAAATAAACTTTAATTATATTTTTTTGCACTACACTTTTATCATATAGGATATCAACACTAAAAATTATTAAGAAAGAGGAAATAATTTATGATTACCTATAATTTAAAGGAACATTAGAATATCACACTCAACCTGATACATTAATAAAGTTTAGCGAAGAGTTTAACATCGCACCCATAAGTCAGTTATCTCCACCCAATATCTCTTATTCATTGTTTTAATATTACAGCGGCAGTTAATAAAAACCCCTTATAGTCCTTACAACAAACTAAGTAAATTATTAGACAAGCAAAACAACAACAAAAATAAGACAATGAAACTTGTATTAACTGATGATTCTTATACCAACCTCAATCTTAATAAAGCGGTATTTATCAGGAAATCAGCAAACCTGACAGGTAAACCTGAATTAAGAACAGTTACTTTTTTTGATTAAAGATATTAATTCCTATTTTTCATATTTTATTACAGAATTTTCTCTTGCTACTTTTTAACAAAAATTTTATTAACAACATCTTCTTTTGTGTAGATTAAAATTTGCTTTTATAATTTATTATCTTCTTACACAATTGTATAACTATAAATAAACTTAACAATAATATTAGAATCAATTAATAAAATAATGTCAAACTGAAACTTTAGATTCTTAGTATCTTTTGTTTTATTGTGTTAAATAAATCATTGTCATTTATTAGTCTTTATTTAAGATGTTCTAATTAAAAATATTCGGTTTGTTGTATAAAATTGTACAGATTTGTATAGTTGCGAGATTTTGTAAAAAATATAATGAGTTAAAAAAGTATGAGACATTTTAATTATCTTAAAAGATTTAACGGGCATTCTAGTTATAATTTTAGCATAGAAGAAAAACATATTAAAATTTATAAGAAGCTACATCTTATGTGATAAGTGTATATTAAAAATATAGAAAAGTCTAGTTGATTGCAAGAAATAATTTTTTGGGAATACGATTCATTTTTAAATGTGGAGTTGACCAAAGTATGATTTCTAATTTGTAAATTGGATGATGATGTGTAAGTAATAGTATCATGTGTATAATTAGTGATAGTAAAATTTTTTTTGGTGAATTTAGATAATGGAATATAATAGAATATTCGTACTATTTGATATTAAGAGGTAATTTGTACAAAAATTAATAATTTTTTTAGAATTTATTTCAATTATATTAT
>NZ_AYOU01000035.1 GCF_000500065.1 Borrelia hispanica CRI
TAGCCTCTTCTAAAAAGTTTTTTACTTCTTCAAAATTTGCTTCCAGCTTTACAAAAGATTCTTCATTATATTTATATGAACTTTTCATAATACCGATTACCATTTGTCGAGAACTATCTAAAAGTTGTCTTATATTATCAACCTTATCCTCTTGTTTATATTTTTGTGAAACAATCTTTTTTAAAAGCTCAATATCTCCTGATATCGCTAAAACTTCATACATTATATCTGATTTCTTTTCTTTTATTGTTTTGATCCAATAAAGGGCATCTTTTACATCTCTAACATCATCCTTATTCAGCTGCAATTTAACTTCTAAATTTTTTACATTCTTTTCTTCTTCTTCAGCTTCTTCTGCCGCTTCTTCTGCTACTACTTCTGCTTCTTCTTTAGCTACTACTTCAGCTACTACTATTTTTTCTTCTTCTTTATCATCTGCCACTACAGGTTCTACTACTACAGGTTTTAATACAGCTTTTAATACAGCTACAGGTTCTACTACTTCAGCTATTTCTTCTAAAACAGATCTTCTGCTTCTTTTTTTAGATGTTTCACTATCAACGTGTTCTAAAGATTCACTATTATCTGCAATAGCATCCTTATTAGAATTCACACCAAAGAAGAAATCACAACTCATAAAACTGAAAAGCAAACTTAAAATTAAAAATTTGTTTTTGAATTTCACTATTACACCTCCTCTTTTGAAAGATTTATCTTATTCAATTATTTATTACTATTTTAAAATATATAATTAAATCTAACTTATTTAAAATTAAGGAGTATATTAACAAATATATACAATTTATAATTGTAAAGCAAAAATCTTTATTTTCAATAATTCAAAATTAATTATTAATAAATTAATAACAAATACAATAAAATAAATAATCATTTATTAACAACTTTAGCTTTTAATTCCTTTGCAAAGCGAGCACTCAAATTTTCAACCCTCAACTGAATTTTCTCCTCTTTAATTCTTCGCTCTTTCTCCTCATATTCAATCCAATCCTCAAAACTTTTATCCGCTCCATATCTTCTTTGGAATTCTTTAAATTCACGATCCATTGCCTCTATATTAGCGTCAACCTGCGCTATAAATGCCTCCATCTCCATTTCTTCATCTCTAAAACCTTTCTTTTTTTTAGGAAATTTAATATCTTTCATAATAAAATAAAACCCTCTTACTTTTTATAATTTTTTATAAATAATTTAAAAAATATTGTTACCTTATTACAAGGTAACAGAACGTAAATAGATATATAATTATAAAGCAAAAATCTTTGTTTGAAAAATTGATTAATTATAAATTTGATACATTATCTATCAGCACCAATATTTTCATAACAGTTTTCATAACAGTTTTCATAACAGTTTTCATAACAGTTTTCATAACAGTTTTCATAACAGTTTTCATAACA
>NZ_AYOU01000036.1 GCF_000500065.1 Borrelia hispanica CRI
TACCATCCTTTGCCATTGCTCTTAATGCTATTCCCGCTGCTATTACTGCATCCTTCTTTGCTGATTCTACTGCAACTTCTTTTTTGTCATCTTTAGCCGGAGCAATAGCAATCTCTGCTGCATTTTTTGCTTTATCAATTTCATCAACATTAACAGCTTCAGAGGACTTAGCAATAGCTTGTAATATATCAGCACCACTTACTGCCCCTACTGATGCACTCGCCTTAGCTGCCTCAGTATCTTGAGCTCTATCATCATTTTTCTTTGCAAATAACTGTCCAACTTTCTTCTTATCAGAATCAATTGTCTTATCAGCTTTTTCATCTCCTTCATTCTCTTTCAAAACTACACCAACAATAGTCCTAATACCCTTAACAAGTAAATTGACACTTGTAGTGTCCGCCGCTACAGCATCCTGACCTTCTTTCACAGCATTTCCAATAGCATCACCACCAGTAGCCCCTTTTGCAGCTTCTTTTGCTCCCTCAGCAATCTTATCTACAGTCCCACTAATAAACTGCTCAACAACTGTTTTAACTTTTTCATATTGCCCATTCTTTTCTAAAATTTCGTTTAACTTTGCTTTAGTAGTTTGCATACTCTTCTCAATATCACTAAAATATTTCCCTATTTCACTTTTCTTTGTGTCCGCTTTTATTCCCAATGTCCCTGTAATCATATCGCCAAAACTCACAAATACTTCCATAAATCCTTTCCCTAAATTTACCATCTCACTCAAAAACACTTTCTCTGGATCTCTACCCCCACTATTACATCCCATCATCACCACCATCATCAATATTATTCACTTCTTTCTCATTCTATCCCACATCTTATTCACTCTCTCTTTCCCTCTCTTCCCTTTTATTTCTCCTTCTTTTACTTCTCTATTCATTTTTTTCGCCTCCTTATTTTTTTAGCCTTTTTAGCTTTCTTATAGCTTATCTTTTATGTATCAGAAGCAAAAAAATATGACTTATATAACACATACAATACTGCAAATAAAAAAGAGAGCTTTATTGCTCCCTTTAATAAGGTTCTTATTTAATTATTTCAACAACTATATTCAAATTCTAATACTTACCTGCTGCTTTTGGATCTCTTGCCTTATCTACTTCTTCCTTTACTTTCTCCAAAACACTCTTTACCGTCTTCTTCACTATTTCCTCTACTGCTCCCAATAACTTATTTACTGCGGTTATCCCTACTTTTTGTACTTCTTCTTTTCCTCCTTGTGCCTTAGAATTCCCTCCTGCTGCTAGTTTACTTGTCTTCACTAATGAACGTAGCGATATACCTCCTGCTACTGATGCCGCTTTTGGAGTATCAGTATTTGATAAGTGAGCTGCTTGACCTCCTCTTGCAAAACTCATAGCACTTGTTGTACCATCCGCATTATTTGATAGCGCAGCATCATTCTCTCCTGACTTAACTATTGAGTCTAATATTTCCTCACCACTTACTGCTGTTAATATTATCGCTGCTTTAGATACATCTGTTGCTGCTGCTCCTGCAGTACTTGTAGATAATATTTTAGCTCCATCTTTATTAGATACACTATCTATTGACAAAGTTGTAGATCCTGTTTTTAAAGCTTTAACACCTACACCTGTTGCAACTTTTACTATTTCTTTTAACGAATTATATGCCTTCTTTAATGCATCATCATCTGCTGCCACTCCTTGTTTAGCACTAGTTTCTGCATCACCCACTACACTCAAATCCCCTACTGTCCCTAATGACTCTATATACCCTTTTAACATATTTAAAACGGCCTTAGCTGAATCAACTGCTTCTCTAATTGGATTTTTTGATGAAACACTTTTACCATCACCTATCTCTGCTTTTTTTGCTACTTCTTCTAACTCATTTGATGTGTCTTCTAGCTTCTTACCTAAACTCCTAAAATGATTCCCTACATCCTCTTTCTTTGTAGTTGTGTTCACGCTAAATCCCAATACATCTGACATTAACTCTATAAACGCATAAAATGCATTCTCTGCACTTCTCCCTACTTCCAGCAATACTTCACTTAAACTTCCCCCTCCTCTCCCGTCTCCTCCTGTTCCTTCCCCTTTCACTCCCCCACTATTACATTCCATCACCATCACCACCACCAGCACCATTATTCCCTTTACTATTCTTCTCACTCTCTTCTCCTCTCCTCTCTTTCCTCTCTTTCCTCAAAACACTATATAAAAAAAAGATACTAAAAGCTTAACTCTCAGTATCTCTCCCTTACAACTTTATTTATCTTTTTCTACTCTTTAGTTATATAAATAATAAACCTGACTATTGATTTTGCCCACCAGAATCACTCTGCTCAGATGCTAAAGGAGTATCATTATTAATTTTCATTACGTTTTTTACTTCCTTAAGTCCCAAATCTATTGTTTTTCTTATTGCTACTGTTAATGTGTCTAATGCCTTAGTTAACGCACTTATTGCTGCTCCTTTAACTGCAGAAGTAATAACTCCTTCATTATCAGCAGCACTAGCATTAGCAAACTTACCACCTTTTGTCATTGCTCGCAGTGCTATACCTCCTGCTATAGCTCCATCCTTAGCATTTTGAGCAACACACCAGATTGATTAGCAATAGTATTAGCAGCACCATTATGCTTAGCTAATTTAGCAGCATCAGTATTTTTAACCATAGCCTGTAATATATCAGCACCAGTTACTGCTCCTACAGCCTTTGCTGCATCAACTGCTGCCTTTTTTGCATCAACATTAGCACTTGCATTAGCAAATAATTTACCTGCTTCACCAGCATCGTTACCCCTTTCGGCAGAACCATCTTCAGCTTTTTTAGAATCCCCAGCTTCAGCATTTCCTATATCTCTAAGTACAACATCTACAATTTCCTTAATTCCTTTGACTAATTTATCAACTTCAGCACCTGCAACACCACCATTATTTTGAGCAGCAACATTACCAATCATCAAGTCATTACCTTCAGTACCAATAGTCTCACTAGCAGTCTTAGCTCCCTCTATTATCTTATCAAGTGTCTCACTAATCAATTTATTTACTGCACTCTCTATTCCCGCCGCATTCGGATTCCCTTCTTTCTTCATATCATTAACAATTTTATTAAGCCCATCTTTCAACCCCTTGCACAGTATCCTGCACTTTCTTAAAATATTTCCCCCACATCAGATTTCTTACCCTCCAAATTTAATCCCAATACACTCCCAATAATATCACCAAAAGATGTGAAAACACCAATAAAATCATTTCCCAATTCTACCAAAGACCCTAAAAATTTATTCTTCATCTTCTCCTCTTCCAATACCCCACTATCACAGCCCATAACAACCATAACGAAACTAATTCTAATAATGCGTCTAATGCCTCTCATCTTCTTTTTCCCTCCTTAACATTGCTCTTAATGTTATATTCCTCTGCTGCTATTACTGCATCTTTCTTTGTTCCTTCCTCTTTAATTTCTTTTTTGTCATCCTTAGCCATAGCAACAGAAATCTCCGCTGCATTCTTCGTTTTTTCAATTCCATCAGTAGCATCAACAGCAAGATTCTCTTTAAGATTTAGCTATTGCTTGCAATATATCAGCACTACCTACGGCTCCTATTTTAAATTGATCAATTATGAAAATACCAAGCACGCATAAAGCTTAAAGTTATATTTAACTGCATAAAATTAAAAAAAGGGTTATTTAAGTGAAACATTTCTTTTGTTTTGTGCTATGAAAACAGAGGAGATGTTTTCGTTTTAAATTTAGTTAGATATTAATGTATTTATATCTTGTGTTAATTCAAGACTTTCATTTATTTGTCATATGATGCTATTTACTATAACGAATACTATCTATAAGTATGGACTATATGTGTTATAAGCTTATATTTAAAAAAATTTTGGCCTACCTTTATTTAGGTTCTATTTTTATTTCTTATCGATAATTATTTATTATTATCCACTAGATACTGCTTTTAACAAGATTGATTAACAAGTACATTATTTATTGTTTTCAATGAAAAATTACTGCCTCATTTAAACTTATAACAATACAAAATAAAAGGCAACCTAGAATCATATCTAAGCTTCCTTTTATTCTTCTAATTACTAAATAATCTAAAATTTACTTCTATTTACCTTCTTAACTTGCCTTATTACTTACCTACCTCTGCAACTGGTTCTTGTGAAACTCTCGCCTTATCTATTTTTCCCTTTGCTTCCTTAAGAACATTATTTACTGTCTTCTTTATGATTTCTTCTACTGCTACTAATAATTTATTTACTGCACTTACTCCTACTGCCTGTACTTCTTCTTTTCCCCCTGCTTGACCATCTGCTGCTCCTGCTCCTAGTTTACCTGTCTTCACCAATGCTCTTAACGCTATCCCTCCTCCTACTGCTGCTGCTTTTGATTGATCGCTATGTGATACATGATCTACTGTTCCTCCTTTTGCAAACTTTAATGCACTTGTACTGCCATCTGCATTGTTTGACACTCCTGTACCCGCATCACTTTCTTCTGATCCAACTATTGCTCCCAACATCTCCTCTCCTCTTATACTCGCCAATATCGCTGCTGCTTTACCTGCATCTTGAACTCCTGGATTACCACCACTTGTAGCCAATATCTTAGCTCCATCCTTATTATCTGTTCCATTATTCCCTACTTTCAATGCTGTGCCTCCTGCTTTTGGCTTTTCAACTCCTCCTTTTTCCGCTACTTCCACTATCCCTTTTAATCCATTAAATATTGCTTTTAACTGAACATCATCTGGTGCTGTTCCTGCTCCTTGAGCATTATTTGCCTCACCTACTACATTCCCATCACCTATCCCTTTTAATGATTCTAAATGCCCTTTTAATGTACTTAAAGTAGTCTTAGCAGTATCAACTGCCGCTCTTATTCCCTTATTTAATATACCTTCTTTATCAACATCTGCTGATGCTTTTTCTGCTACTTTCTCTAATTCTGCTGATGCAATCTCAAGCTTCTTACCCAGCCCATCAAAATAATCACCCACTTCATTCTTCTTAGTAGTTGCTTTAACAACAAATCCCAAAGAACCTGAAACTAATTCCAAAAATGAATAAAATACATTCTCTGCACTTCTCCCTACTTCCAGCAGTACTTCACTTAAACTTTTAGCTCCACTCCCGCCTCCTCCTGCTGCTCCTTCTCCTCCTGCTACTCCCCCACTATTACATCCCATCACCACCATCACTACCATCACCATTATTCCTTTTACTATTCTTTTACTTCCCTTCTCTCTTCCCTTCTCTCTTCCCTTCTCTCTATACTCGCTTATACACTCTTCTATATTTCCTATTCCTTTCTTCTCTTTCATTCCTTTCCTTCGCCTCCTTGTTTTTTTTATTATTTTCTAGCTTATCTTTAAAGAATTAGAGGCAAAAAAATATGTGTTATATAACACATACAATACCGAAAATACAAAAAAAGAGAGCTAACATAAGCCCTCTTAACTAATTACTTTACTCACTAATTCAAGTTACATTACAAATATTACTAATTTCATCTATTTACCAACTTTAGCAATAGGATTCTCTCCTTGTTTAATTGCTCCTAATACCTCACTAATACCTTTTAACCCTTCATCCACTGTATTCCTAATGGCTATTACTAGTGCACTTAACACCTTATTTACTGCACTTGCTACTGCTCCATTGACTGCATTTGCTGATTTTTCTTCATCTTTAGCCGCCAACTTCCCTCCTTTTGCCATTCCTCTCAATGCTACCTCCCGCTGCTATTATTGCATCTTTTTTTACCGAATCTACCTCAAACTCCTTATTATCTTCTTTTTTAGAAGCAGCAATCTCTGCTGTATTTTTTGCTTCTTCGATTTTAATCTCACCAGTACCGGCTTCAGCAGAACTAGCAATAGCTTTCAATATATCAACCCCACTTACTGCTCCTATTGTTGCACTTGCTGCTGCTGCTTGCTGTTCTGTTCCACCATTATCTTTACCACCAAACAACTTACCAATTGATTTTTTCTCAGCTTCTGCTGTCTTAGTAGCTCCTGGATTACCCTCATCCCTTTTTAAAACTATCCCAACTATCTCTTTAATTCCTTTAACAAGCGCATTTATACTTGCAACTTCTGCAGGATTAGCATCTTCACCTTTCTTAGCATTTCCTATCACATCACCACTAGCACCACTAGCTGCTTCCTTGGCTCCTTCTTCAATCTTACTTATCTTCCCAATAAATTCCTCTACCTTCTCTTTCACCTTCGGATAATGCCCATTCTTTTCTAAAATTTCCCCCAATTTCACTTTCACTACTTTCATTGTATTCTCAATCTTAGTAAAATAAGCTCCTATCTCACTTTTCTTTGTATCTGCCTTTATTCCCAACGTCCCTGTAATCATATCGCCAAAACTAACAAATACATCTAAAAATCCTTTCCCTAAATTTGCTATATCACTCAAAAATACCTTCTCTGGATCCTTACCCCCACTATTACATCCCATCATCATCACCATTAATATCACTACTCTTATTTTCCCCTCTACTTTTTTCTCTTTCTTCATTCTTCTAGCCTCCTTATTTATTATTTTTTTCTAGCTTATCTTTAAAGGAGTAAAAGAAAAAAATATTTGTTATATAAAATACACAATACTGCAAATAAAAAAAGAGAGCTCTTTTGCTCTCATTAACTAAGTTTTTATTAAAAAATTTAATTATATTCTAAACTGTACTAGCTATCTTATTCTTTTATTCATTAATTTTGGCAACAGACCCTTCTCCTTGTTTAATCTCTCCCAATACCTTATTTATCTCTTTTAATCCTTCATCCACTTTATTCCTGATTGCTATTGTCAACGTACTTAATACCTTATTTACTGCACTTGCTACCGCTCCATTGACTGCATTTGCATCTTTAGCACTCTGATTAGCCGCAAATTTACCATCTTTTGCCATTCCTCTCAATGCTATCCCTCCTGCTATTACTGCATCTTTCTTTGCTGATTCCTCTTTAATCTCTTTCTTATCAGCAACAACTGGAGCAATTGCTATCTCTGCTGCATCTCCAGCTTTCTCAATTCCATCATTAACATAATCTTTAGGATCTTCCTTTGATTTCTCTATCGCCCTCAATATATCAGACCCACTTATTGCTCCTATACTTGCCGCTGCCTTTGCAATATTTTCTTCTTTGGCATCAGCCTTACCAGCATCATTAACAAATAGTTTACCAACATCCTTCTTATCATCCCCTGTTTTAGTAGCTCCTGCATCACCCTCATCTTTCTTTAACACTATTCCAACTATTGCCTTTATTCCTTTTACTAATGAAATAACTGAATTCTTGTCAGCTGCCACTGCTGCTTGTCCTGCACTAGTAGCACCACCAATAGCAGTATCACTTGTAGCACCCTTTGCTGCATCCTTTGCTCCCTCTTCGATCTCACTTATCTTCCCAACAAATTCCTCTACCTTCTCTTTCACTTTCTCATATTTCCCATTCTCTTCCAAAATCTTCCCTAATTTCCCTCTCACTTCCTTCATTGTCTCTGCAATCTTACCAAAATATCCACCTATCTCACTTTTCTTTGTTTCCGCCTTTATCCCCAATGTCCCTGTAATCATATCGCCAAAACTCACAAAAACATCTAAAAATCCTTTCCCTAAATTTACCATCTCACTCAAAAACACTTTCTCTGGATCTCTAACTCCCCCACTATTACATCCCATCATCATCACCATCATCATCATCATCACCATTAATATTACTACTCTTATTCTCCCCTCTCCTTTTTTCTCTATCTTCATTCTTTTCGCCTCCTTGTTTTTTCCTTTTTTTATAGCTACTTTATAGCTTTTATTTAAAAGCAAAAAACAAATAAATGAGGCTTTATATAACATACACAATACCGAAAATAAAAAAAGAGAGCTTCATTTAGTGCTCTCTTCACTAATATTTCTACCTAATCATTTTCAACGATATAAATAATATAAATATTACTGCTTCCCTGATGCTTTCGGCTCTCTTGCCTTATCTACTTCTTGCTTTACTTTCTCCAATACATTCTTTACTGTCTTTTTAATTATTTCTTCTACTGCTACTAATAACTTATTTACCGCACTCACTCCCACTCTTTGTACTTCTTCCTTTCCTCCTGCACTACCATCTTCTGCACCTGACGCTAATTTACCTGTCTTAACTAATGATCGTAATGCTATTCCCCCTGCTACAGCTGCTGCTTTTAAAGTAACATTCTGTGCTAAATTATTTCCAGTAGTACCTCCTTTAGCAAAACTCATAGCAGTTGTCTGGGCATCCGGAGCAGATCCTCCTAATACTGCATCTCCTTCATTTGATTTAACTATTGATGCTAACATTTCACTGCCACTTACTGTTGTTAATATTGCCGCTGCTTTTACTGCATCTTGATTTCCTGGCTTATTACCAACAACTGTGGCCAATATCTTAACTCCGTCCTTATTATCTGTTCCATTATTCCCTACTTTGACTGCTGTGTTTCCTACTTCTGGCTCCAAAACACCTTCCTTTTTAGCTATCTCTACTACTCCTTGAAATGCCTTAAAGGCTTTCTTCAACTCATCATCAGCTGGTGTCGTTCCTTGAGCATTACTTGCTGCATCACCTACTTTTTCACTATCACCTATTTTTGCTAACGATTCCACACAACCTCTTAATGTGCTTAAAGTAATCTTAGCCGCATCAACTGCTTCTCTTATTCCCTTATTTAATAAACCTTCTTTGTCAACATCTGCTGATACTTTTACTGCTACTTTCTCTAACTCTTCTGATGCAACACCTATCTTTTCTCCTAGACTGTTAAAATACTTACCTACATCTTCTTTCTTTGTTTCTTTAGTCACACTAAATCCCAAACTCCCTGACACTAACTCTAAAAATGAATAAAATGCATCCCCGGCACTTCTTCCTACTTCCAGCAATACCTCACTTAAACTTTTAGCTCCACTCCCGCCTCCTCCTGCTGCTCCTTCTCCTCCTGCTACTCCCCCACTATTACATCCCATCACCACCATCATCATCACAATCATCAATCCCTTTACTATTCTTTTACTTCCCTTCTCTCTTCCCTTCTCTCTATACTCGCTTATACACTCTTCTATATTTCCTATTCCTTTCTTCTCTTTCATTCCTTTCCTTCGCCTCCTTGTTTTTTTTATTATTTTCTAGCTTTCTTATAGCTTATTTATTAAGAATTAGAAGCAAAAAAATATGACTTATATAACACATACAATACTGCAAACAAAAAAAGAGAGCTTTCTTGCTCTCCCTTTGCCAACATTCTTACATAATAACTTTAACTACATTTCAATATATAATAATTCACCTATTAATTAGATTGATTTTAGAATTGTATCTCATTTTACCTCCAACCTATCAACCTTATTTAACCTTATTCAATATACAATAAATAATTATTGATAAATTATTTATTTTTGATAAAAATAGCAAAAATTATAAAAAATTTGCAAAAAAATTTAAACTTATCCTTTATATAGAAGAAATATTTACTTATTTAAATATCAGCGTTAATAAAATTCCTATAGTTAAAGTAATAATGGTCCCAAACATCCAAGCATGTAATTTAAATGTTCCTTTAACCTCTGATGCGAATTTATCTATCTTAGTATCAAGTTCCATTTTGTTCACTTCCATATCTTTCCTAACAATATCTATTTTAGTATCAAGTTCTTTAATATCTGATTTTAAGCTATTCTCAATAATATCGATTTTGTTATCAAGTTCTGTAAATTTAATATCTATCTTAATATTTAAATTATTCTCTACGGTATCAATCTTAGTATCAAGTTCTTTAATATCAGATTTTAATTCATCCCTTACTTTATCAATTTTGTTATCAAGTTCTTTAATATCTGATTTTAAGCTATTCTCAATAATATCGATTTTGTTATCAAGTTCTGTAAATTTAATATCTATCTTAATATTTAAATTATTCTCTACGGTATCAATCTTAGTATCAAGTTCCCTAATCTCAGCCTTTAAACCACGCTCTAACATCTCCAATTTTATGTCAAAGTTCTCTTTTAAATATTGAAGATCTTTAATAGTAAGCTCATTTTTATAGTATCTATAAGACAAATCGTCAGCAATCTCTCTATTAATACCAGCTTTTACAAGCTCATTGAATACCATCTGCCTAGTAATTACAGGTTCCATTTGCATATACTCCATAAAGAATCTCCTTAT